>CAYGYI010000005.1:15507-27685 GCA_964354055.1 uncultured Candidatus Bathyarchaeia archaeon
CCGCTCGACTTAGACAAGTTTGTGGGACCTGAAACTAGAGTCATTGGCATATCATCTATGGACCATACTGGAATGGGCTACGTCAGCAAAACCTACTCGTCGATCGTGGGCGGAGGCGAACCCATGAACGCTATCGAGTTCAGGGCTCTTGTGACTCATCCGGCTATTCGTACTCACAAGCCTAAAGTTGTCGTTGGCGGTTTCGGCGCGTGGCAACTTGAACGCAAAAAGATAGCCGACAGCTACGGTGTGGACTGCGTCGTCATAGGCGAAGGCGAGGGAGCGGTTGTGGAGTTGTTTGAGAAAGCCGTGAAAGGTGAGCCTTTACCTCGCGTGCTTCGTGTTGAAAAGAATTCGGAAATCGAACAGGTTCCCACCATTAAACATGCGGCGCTTCACGGCTGCGTGGAGATCAGCCGAGGATGCGGGCGCAACTGTCAGTTCTGCACGCCTACCATGCAGAAGAAACGGGACATGCCTTTGGAGAGGATTATGGAGGAGGTGGAGCTGACGGTGCGGGAGGGCAGCGATCACATCACGCTCGTGACTGAGGATATATTTCTGTATGGAGCAAAAGACAAGACGTTCGTGCCTAACAGAGAGGCTGTTTTGCGGCTTGTCAAGGCGGTGGCTTCGCATCCGGGCGTTAAGGCTGTACAGCCTGCTCATATGAGCTTGGCACCTGTGGTTCATGATCCACATATGATTAAGGAACTGTCTGAAGTTCTGATTGAACGCAACTGGTACAGTCATGGCGAGAAGAAGATTGTGACCTCCGAGACTGGAGTTGAGACGGGCAGTGTGAGGCTTATGAAACGATTCATGGCGGGGAAGATGCTACCCTACAAGCCTGAGCAGTGGCCTGAAATCGTTGAGCAAGCTTTCGGAATACTGAACGACGTCGACTGGTATCCGTTGGGCACGTTGATCGTTGGGCTTCCAGAGGAGAAGGAAGAGGATGTTCTGGCCACGCTTGATCTGATGGACGACTTGAGAGACTATCAAGCCTTCTACGTGCCTCTGCTGTTCGTGCCGCTCGAAAACTGTCTGCTCATGAACAAAAGCGGCGCCGAAGTGGACTCGCTAACGAAGGCCCGCTGGGAGTTCATCACGCGCTGCTGGGAGTACAATGTGAGGATTTGGAAGGACACCTTCCTCGAGCAGAGAATACGCAATCCATTGCTGTTCAAGCTCGTCAAGCAGGTGGCCATTCCGTTCGGAGCCAGAGTTGCAGGCGCCTACTATGGCAGGAAACACGGGCCTGAGATGGAAGAAGCCATCTGGAAAATGGCAAACGCCTAAAGCCATTGCGTTTTGTACGATTTTGCCGAGATTGAATCAAAGGTTTTCCACAAGTCATAATAACCAAAACCAAGGACTTAGTGCGTCAAATACAGCATCAGACTAGAGCGTGTTTAGACATGGTTGACAAGAGAGTTGAGAAACTCGCGCAATTGTGTGTTCGCTATAGTGTAGCAGTAAAGCCGAAGGAGAAGGTTGTTATTCGCGGTACGGCTTTGGCTGCGCCATTGATCACGGAGCTTTACAAGGAATGCCTTGCCGCGGGTGCATACCCGTGGGTTGTGCCAAGCCTTGATCTTGATTACGTGTTTTTCAAAAACGCGAAGGAGCATCAACTCAAGTTCGTGTCGCCTTTTGACAAGTTCATGTTCGAGAACATGGACGTGAGCATAGGCCTGTTTTGCGAGTCAAATCCGAAGAGGTTGACGAGCATCGACCCCGCGGTAGTTAGGACGTATCGTGCTGCGAGAAGCGAAATGAGTGAAATTTTTTACAAGCGCGTGGCTGAGGGCAAGCTCAGGTGGACAGGATTGCCTTACCCGATTACTGACGAGGCGCAGGAAGCCTCCATGTCTCTTCCTGAGTATGAGGATTTCGTGTACAACTGCTGCCTAGTGGACAAGAAGGATCCGATTGCAGAATGGAAGAAGATCCGTCAGAAGCAGGAAAAGGTATGCGGCTTTTTGAACAAGGCCTCGAAGATCCGCATAATAGGCGAAGATACCGATCTGGCCTTCAGCGTGAAAGGACGCAAATGGGTCAACTGCGCAGGCGACAAGAACATGCCTGACGGTGAAGTGTTCACAAGTCCGGTCGAGAACTCGGTGAACGGCAAGATACGCTTCACGTACCCAGGCATCTACATGGGTAGAGAGGTTGAGGATATCTCGTTCACTTTCAAGAATGGCAAAATCGTCAAAGCTTCAGCGGCGAAAGGCGAAGACCTGCTGAAAGAGCTAATAAAGATCAAGGGCGCCGACCGCATCGGCGAAGCCGCCATAGGCACGAACTACAGCATAACGCGATTCACGAAGAACATGCTTTTTGATGAGAAGATGGGCGGAACCATACACGTGGCCATCGGCAACGGCTACCCCGACTCGGGAAGCGTGAACAAGTCAGCCATACACTGGGACATACTCAAGGACATGAAGAAAGGCGGAGAAATCCACGCGGACGGCAAGCCGTTCTACAAGAACGGCAAATTCCTAGACTAAACCTGCCTTCACCCTCATCTTCTACAATGGTCAACTGACTATGGCATGAGAGTACCAAAGTTGATTGCTTTGAGCCGCATTTCTTTCTGCAAAGCGCTTGTCAGCACGTTGGCGTTGCTGCTTTGCCTATCTGCCTCTAAGCTAGAGGCTCAAGGAGCCAGTTCTCAAGTGTCTGTGGGTGTGCTTGAACCGTTCTGGACTGATCTGCATGGTGGACCTGGCGCAGATGAGAGTTGGAGCGTGGCTGTCGACAGCGCTGGCTACGTGTATTTTGCGGGTTTCGACAGGATATCAAGTGCTACTGCGAACATTTTTCTGCGTAAGCTTACGCCAGACGGCTCTGAGGTCTGGAACGCGTCGTGGGGTGGACCGTTTGACGACGAGGCTTTCGTCGCCACAGTTGGAGACGACTACGTGTACCTCGGCGGCAGAACCGTCAAGAGCTTTGACTTGGCTTCGTCTAACATGACTATTCTCAAGTTCTACGCCTCAAATGGCTCACTGGCCTGGAGCAGAACATGGGACGGCGGGTATGGATATGATGAGGTGGACGGCCTCGTCGTGGAGGGAAGCAGCCTCTACGTGTCGGGCTGGACCACGGGCGCCTCCACACAAAATGACGTTGCCATTCTGAAATACGATGTGAATGGGACGCTGGTTTGGAGTAGTTCTTGGGGGACGAGCGGTTGGGACGAGGCCAACGGTCAGATGCGTGTGGATGAGAATTATTTGTATGTGGTGGGAAGGTATAATGCGTCGAACATGTTTTTCGGTGGCGATGCAGTTCTAGTGGCCTTCAACAAGACGGACGGAAACTATGTTTGGAATGTGACTTGGGGAGGCTCAGCGATTGATGACGCATTCGGCATGACCTCGGACTCGACTCACATTTACTCCGTAGGAATAACGAGCAGCTTCGGCGGCGACCTGATTTTCCTTCTAAAATACAACAAGACAGGCTCACTCGTCTGGAATGCGACATGGGGCGGTGGTGGCAACGAACTCGCGCGATCAGTAGGCGTTACCGCGGACAGTGCAAGCATCTTCGTGGCAGGAAGCACCACAAGCTACGGTAAAGGGAACTTCGACGTTGTGCTGCTGAGGTTCGATCAAGACGGGAACCTGTCTCTCAGCAAGACTTGGGGAGGGACAGAGCTTGACAGGTCACACGGGATCGCTGTAATCGATCCATTTGTCTATGTGGCTGGTGACACGTTCAGCTTTGGAGAAGGCAGCGAGGACGCCTTCCTCTTCAAAGTCGATTTTGAGGGAGGAAGCATTATTCCTGAGTTCAATCCGGCTGCACTCTGCACACTATTCGCCGTGGCGACTGGCGCGTCTCTTGTTCTCCGCAGACGGCAACCGCTCTTGGTGCACCGCTGAAAACGATCTTCTGGCAGGTGCCTCATATTGCCTATTGAGGCGCGTTTCATCATCTCAATGTGAGGCGAGGCAGAAATCGTCCAGTACGCATCATGTAGGCACGGTATTTTTCGCCGAACTCGCGAAGCAACATTTGCTCCTCCTTGTCAATACGTGCATAATACAGTGCGAACTGGGCGCTTTCCACAAGTAGGATCAGCATGTTGGCAGTCGCGAGTGCTATGGCCAGCCTGAGCACGAAGAGAACGGTGTACATTGGATGCCTGATCCAACGGTACAAGCCTGTTGTTACCAGCGTATGGTTTTCCCTGAGCCTCAATTGTGTGGACCAATGGTGGCCAAGCGAATGCTGAACCCAAACCAGAAACGGTAGACACGCGGCGGCAGAGCAAAGGTTAAGCCAGCGTAACCATGCTGGAAACGGTAGAGAAGACCAGCTCAGCCACGACGGAAACGCGGCGAAGACGACTAGAGAGCCGACCCACAGAGGGAAAACTGTTTTGCGTAGCACGACGCTCAACGTGCCCTCATATTTCACGAGCTCATCCCAGTTTTCACGCCACGAGGCCCTCCTGTTCGCAGACCGACCTCGTAGCGCATAATATCCTCTCACGGCAAGCAACGAACCGCAAACGAGCACAAAGGCAATTTTGAACGCCAGTTCCTCTTCTATCATCATCTTCCCAACATGGAGAACCTATTCTTTTCGAATGAGCGTATTTAATGCTTTGTAGGTGCACATGTGCTTCTCACTACTTCGTCAAAGCGTGGCAGTTCGCGATTGAGCCTTTATATTTACGGCGTGAACATGAATTGATAGGTGAGCGCGTCATGTTTACTCACACGAGTGTCCGCACAAGCAACATGGACAAGTCCATTGACTTCTACACGAGACTTCTGGGACTTAAGCTGCTGAGCAAGCGCGAGATTCCGCAGAACGAGGCGGAGATCGCCTTTCTGCAAGACCCGGAAGGCAAGGGCGCAAGACTTGAGCTGACATTCTACAGAAGGCAGAGAAGCTTCATTCAGGCTGACTACGAGAACCGCGTGTTCGACCACATAGCCTTCGACGTTAAGGACATGGAACAGACTATTGCCACGATGCGGAAGGAGAGTGCCACAATCACGGACGAGCCTTACAGGCTTGGTCCCGGCGGGCCTCTGATTGCCTTCGTTGAAGATCCTGACGGAACGCTGATTGAGCTTATCGAGAGAAAATAGCTAGTATGCTGGTATATGAAAGGGCAACTCGTGCTTTGAAGCGCGCGCCATACGACTCGTGACCGAATTCATACAGGCAATTTCAAAGAAATAGGAAATCATGAGCCATGGCCTCAATTCTCGTTGGCAAGTGCGAGAAGCGCTATTCCCACGTTTGACGATTGGGGAAATCGTGAAGAGGAAGCCGTCCCCATCTTCGGATAAGAAATCTAATACTTAGGTGAGGATTGCTTGAAAATGCTAGTAGGCTTTTCTTCCTTTCTTTCTTCTCCGTTGTCCCTTCTTCGTGCCCATGCGTGTTTCGGGTTGAAACCGAAGTTGCTTCCTATGTGCTCTGTTCTGTTAGGCATGTGTTTTGAGAAGCAGGTTTTGCAGTAGACTGGCTTGCCTGCTGTAGGCTGGAAGGGCACTGTGGCAGTTTTGCCGCAGTCAGTACATTTGATTTCGAACAGTCTTTTTTGCTGCGTGTACAATCACCTCTGTTGGCTTCGGGCCAATAATTGAAAAAGGTAAATTTCCAATTATCACTGACCATGAAGTCTGCGTCAGACTTAAAGGTTTCCATCAACATGTGCAAAACTGATTATGAACCGACATGAGAATAAGTGAAGGCAAAAACCTTGTCGGATGCGCGTCAGATAGGAAAAAAGGATTTTGGGATGGCGATAGACGCTGTGCCTATCTGCATGCTTCGTTGCGCAGGTTCTCGGTCATCTTTTGCTGCCATAGTTCGACGTTCAGTTGTTGAATTTGATGAGTGTGTATTTCGTTGCCTGATTGGGGCAGCGAAGTGTGAAGGGTCCCTGTGGCGTAGTGTCTGAATATGTCGAAAGCTCTGCTGAGGCGTAGGTGTTTGATTGTTCTCTGGCCTGTGGCCATCCCGTACTGGTTTTCATATCTTCGGTTTTCCATTTTAGTCACCGTTTTCTTAGCCAAATCATTGTTTTAATACTACATTATAAGCTTCTTATAAAGCTTACGTTTTAATAAACAAAAACTTTTTATAGTCATGTAAACAAGTGATTTATTGGTGAAGATAACATGAAACCATTCAAAACAATAACTGACCCAAGAGCCTTCCAGCTCCTTGCAGATGGGACGAGGAGAAAAATGGTGTTCTTGCTGCGCGTCAAAGAGATGACTGTAAGTCAGATAGCTCAAGAATTGAATGTTACGCCACAGGCAGTTTATCACCACATAAAGAAACTCTTGGCCGGTGACCTAGTCGAGGTAGCGCGAGAGGAGCGGCTCGGCCACTTGATCGAAAGCTACTACCAGACGACTGCCGAAACATTCCAACTTAGCATGGGACCAGAAAGCCTCAAAACCACTCAGAATCGAAAAGCCGCCAAAGAGCAAGAAACAGCCGTGCTTGATGCTCTGAAGAAACTTGGCTTCCACCTTGAATATGATGAAAGCAAGATCTCGCAGCTTATTGACTTAAAGACGAAAATGGCCAAAGGTGCCCACTCTAAGCTTGAAGATGAGATCGCCAAAGCAGAGGAATTAGACTTCGTTTCGAAGCAGCTCGCTCAAGAGTACGCGGCAATTCTCTCGATGTCAGATGAGGAATTCTCCAAGCAACAGGAGATAGAAAAGAAGCTGAGAGATCTACTCGTCTCTCTCGTCAAGAAATAGCGCGTGCCTTCGTTCTCGCACACGGTTCAAAACAGAAAGATAGAAGCGAGAATAAATGAAAAGCACGAAAGAAGAGTCGTCTATTCCGAAAACGCGTTCAACAAGCACGCTTGCATTCACGATTGTCTGCATTGGTCAAGTGTTTTCACAATAATAGACTGTCTCTCGATAACAAGAAAGGATGTAGACTCGAATCACAATCTGAATCCCTATTTGCATATGCAAGCAGATGATATCTTCTGCGTGGATTTCTCTTTCTATTCGCCAGCGTGTTCTGGTGAAAGATAATCAGAGATCGACGGGGTCCATATAGATGGTTGCGGGGTTGCTTAGCGGATCGTTCGTTAGGCTTCTGGCGTAGATGTGATATTTGGCTGTTATCGGCTTGTATTCTGTCAGCAGAGCGGCTACGGCGTCATCGGGATCTAGTGGGAATGAGAGAAAACTGCATCCGCAATTATGTGCCACGCAAAGGCAGTGTTCTATCAATTCCTCCACTGCACCTGTTCTCTCTTTGCAGGCGAAGTCTTTGACGTACATTAACCTGAATGGTTCTCCTACCCTGGGCAGTCGCATGGTTTTCTTGAAGATGTTGGCGAACCTGAGGAGATAGGCCAGTGCTCTTAGTTTTGCTGAGACGCGGAGAGCGGTGATTCGGAAGATTTGTGAGTAATCCCACAGGCCTGCGGAGGCCACGATTTCGCCTTCAGCCTCGGTCACTTGGATCTGTTCGAGACTGTAGCCGGGTAGCCTCTTTGCATTATCTGCGAAGTCTGTGGCGTCGAGCGGACTGAAGAAGTCTCGACTTCCGTAGTAGCTATTAATCAGGTTCACGACTTGTGGTATGTCGCGTGTAGTCATGGTTCTGGTTTGTTTCTTTGCGGATTCTCTTCTTTTGTAGAGAGGTATGTTGAGGAGTAGGATGTCACGGATGTTTTGGAAGCCCAGTTTTGTGAAGACGGCTATGGAGGGAGAGTTGTCTTCCACGATGACAGCGTAGGCGATTTGAGCCTGGCTGTTCTGTGTTAGGGCATGCTGGATGAGTCTTGTGGCGGTTCCCTTTCCACAATGGTCTGGATGGACTCTCACGTCATAGACGTAGAGACCTATCTTTCTCTTTCCACCAAAACCGAATTCCTTGATGGTCGAAGCTGCGGTTCCCACGACTTGGCCTTGCTCTTCAGCTACATAGACGCTGTAATTATCATAGGCCTTTGATCTGAGAAAGAAGTCTGGGCTTCGGTCAAACTGCAGAACCAAGCCTGTGCCCTGCGGACACATTAGCTCAAGATTCAGCAGGACTTGATTGTCCTTGTCTGTGGCGTGTCTTATGGAGATCAAGCTTAAACCATCCACAAGTCCAGTATCATGCTCATTAGTCTTTAAAGACTTCGAGACACGCGTGTGGTGCCGCAACCCATAAAAGTTAAAAGAAGACGCATATCGTTTCAGGTTGAACGCAGATGCCTAAAGAGAGAGAAGACTACACTGATTACATGCGGCACTTGTCCAACTGGATCGCATGTTTACTATGATTTGCGGTTTCACCTTTACGTCGATAACGATACTAGTGACGAGGTTGCCAGACCCTATTAGCATAGGTGCGCAGTTGACGATTCTTTTCCTGATGATTCTGTTTGACCTGTTTCTGGACATATTTCTGTCTCTTCTTCTAGAAGGAATACGCCATTGCCGCTATGTTCCGCCACTCACAAGATTTGTAGCGTTTCGAAATCACTTGGTGTTTCTGGGCACGTCGTTGTGGGGTCTTTCGGTGCCTATGATGTTTCTATTCTGGAACCTTCCGTACCTCGCGGTGGCAGGAGTCATCATCTGGGCACTATTCCTTAGCATAGGCACACTCACGGCATGGGTACCATTTCTCAAATACCGCAAAAACCTACATGTAGAATAGAACAAGAGAGCAGCTACCAAATGATCAGATACTTCGATGCTGACAAAAACGCATCTGCAAGTTTACTGTGTTGGCTTATCCTCTTCTTTCAGAGGCTGAAACAACGATGAATGACAAAGAAATTCGGAGCTTGCATATCAGAATTCGATCTGCCATTTGCCACGGCAAGTCTAGATATCTCCCGAAGTCCAAACTATTAGTAGGCTTTTTGGCTTGTCTGATATACCCAGTTAGAAGTAAGACGACTTTGAATATAAGTGTTGTGAATCGATCGATTAACCAAACGAATCTCAGGATACGACCATCAGCTTCGAACTCTACGGTTAGACAATGGGGTTGTGCTCTAGAAGAGACTATCAGAAGCCATAAATTCAAATCGAGATGTAATTCTCATCGAAGAGAACGAGGAATCGATAATGAAGAGGTCAAAACTTGGCATGGTGTTGATTTTCCTTCTTGCAAGCGTGCTTGTGTATCTCGCGAATGTTGAACCAGCGCAGGCATCGTTGATCCAAACAATCTACATAAGAAGTGACGGCAGCATCGATCCGCCAACCGCCCCCATTTCGACCTCAGATAACGTCACATATGCCTTGACAGAAGACATCATCAACAATAGGATTGAAATCCAAAGAAGCGACATCACATTAGACGGAAATGGCTACTTCCTCGAAGAAAACATCGGGAACGAGACGACGACAGGGATCTTGCTGTTCGGCATTCATAACGTATCCGTTAGGAACGTCAACTTCGATTATTCTGGTTTCAGCCCAGCAATCTGCTTGAACTCAAGCTACTATTGCACTATCGCCTCAAGCCAATTCGAGTTTACGAACAATGTAATCGATGTGATAAATTCCTCTTTCAACACGATTTCCAACAATACGCTGCTATACTGCGGTATTCACGGAGTGCCAATAAGCGTCCACTCTAATTCTCACAACAACAGCATAGTCTCAAACACGTTCGACACTTGCGGTCTCACGATTATTCTGAACGGAGGGGATTCAGGAAACAACACGTTGTTGGAGAACAGATTCGTAGACGTGGGTATCGGCGTCTGGCTGTTCGGGCCGTCGGGGGGCAACGTATTCATGAACAACAGCTTCAATAATACACAATACAAGCAAGCCTTCATCAAAGACACCTCAACTCCACTTGGAAATGACGTAGACACCTCGAACACAATAAATGGCAAACCAATCTACTATCTTTTCAAGAAGCAGGACACGACAGTCCCAGCCGACGCGGCATGTGTCATTCTAGAAAACTGCACAAGAATAACAGTGCAGTACCTAGATGATCTGCAGAACTCCGAAGGCCTACAAATGTTCGACACAACAAACTCCACCGTAACCAAATGCAATCTCAACTATCTCCGCAGAGCGATTTGGCTGTATTCATCAGACAATAACGTGATCAGCGAGAACAACATCACAGACAACCGCGAATACGGTATAGCTTCACACTCGTCTAGCGGCAATCGAGTTTACCACAACAACTTCGTCAACAATTCTGCGAACGCATTTGTATTCGAGCCGTCTTCAAACGCTTGGGATGACGGATATCCTTCGGGAGGGAACTACTGGGACGATTATACTGGAGTAGATCTGTATCGGGGGCCATTCCAGAACATAACCGGGAGCGACGGCATAGGAGACACTCCATACACCACGGCAGGTGACTGGCCAGAAACCGATAGGTATCCACTGACGAATTTATGGCACTCCTTGCCCCAAGTTCACGACGTTGCAGTGTCCAACATAGTCACCTCTAAAACCGTGATAGCGCAAGGTCACATAATAACAGTCAATGTGACTGTTGGGAACCAAGGAGGCTACGCCGAAAGCTTCTATGTGACGGCTTTCAGTGGCAGCATCGGCGCGCCAACAAGCGAGCAGTGGGACTTGTTCTGGCACATGGGAGACGTGAACAGAGACGGCTTCATCGACGACGAAGACGTACTCTTGGTGGAAGAGGCCTTTGGCTCCATCCCAGGCGACCCCAACTGGAATCCCGATGCTGACGTTCACACGGACGGCGCAATCAACATGTTTGATGTGGCGACTGTCGCGAAAAACTATGGAGAAAATATTTGGAACTATTTCGGACTTGGCATAGTTTTCGGGAGACAAAGGGTCGTTGACCTACCCCCAGAACAATCTGCGACAATTCAGTTCGTATGGAACACCACAGGCTACGCGTTGAGCAACTACACGATAAGTGCTTCCGCCGAGATAGTTCCAGAAGAGGTTGACACTGCTGACAACACTCTCACCAAAGGGTGGGTCGTCGTCACAATCATGGGAGATGTCGATGGCAACTTCAAAGTGGATATTCTCGACGTGGTCCGCATTACGGGCATATATGGCTCAGCGAGAGGAGACCCAGACCCTCTGATGCCGCCTTTCGCGCCCAACAGCGACCTAGACGACGACGGCACGATCACAATACTTGACGTTGTCAAATGCACAACTCACTACGGCGAACACTATCCTTAACTCTTTTTTCCCATTCTTTTTCTATCGCGCGTGCGATCTCCTGAACGTCGGTAGAGTAGTGACATGCACAGTTACGGCAATCGCTATTGCAAACAGGATTATCTGAACCATAAGAATGTTCACTAGAAAGAAAGTGGAGTAGCAGATTGTCGTCCACAGCAAAAATAGTGTGAGAATCTTGCCTTTTGGGGCGATTCCTTTTCCCTCTCTGTAGTTTCTTATGTGGTTTCCAAACAATCTGTTGTTAAGTAGCCAGTGATGCATCCGTTCAGAGCCTTTGTAGTAGCATGCAGCCGAGAGCAAGAGAAACGGAGTAGTAGGCAAGATAGGCAAAAACACACCTGCCGTCCCCAGTCCCAAACAAATAGTCCCACAAAACACGAACAGCCCTTTCTTGAAACTGCTTGCTCCACGTACACCGCTAGGTTGATTCATACCACTAGGTTATGCTTCTTGGCTTGTATAACTTTACTATTGCGTGCGCCAAAAGCGTAACGAAGGTGCGGGGGATGGGGTTAGCGCGCGCGAGAACCAGTTCTGCATCACCAGGAAAAGAGTCGCCAACAAACTTCAGAACCCGAGAATCATGCAGATACACTTCCACACTTTCAGGCATTGGAAAGCCACGATTGAATACCACAAGACCAGAGACATACTGCATGTCATGAAGCTGCTTGGACACAAGAACTTAGAAAGCACATGGGTCTACACCCAACTGATGAACTTTGAAAGCGACGAATACCACTCGGCAGTCGCCCGAGACAGTGGATAACGCAAGGAAGCTATTGGAAGAAGGCTTTGAATATGTATGCCAAAGAGACGACATCATGCTGTTCAGGAAGAGGAAATAGCTACATGCTGCCAAAACATAATGTAAACTCCTCAAATCATAGCGTAAATTCCCGTTCGCACACCAGAGTGGAGATGTCTCCCGCGCAGCCCCTTCCTTTTTCTCTTCTCAGAAACACAATGCCAACTACTTATCTAGCCCACGATTGCGA
>CAYGYI010000006.1:0-20767 GCA_964354055.1 uncultured Candidatus Bathyarchaeia archaeon
GTCGTAGATTGTCTCTATTTCGTTTACGCTTATGACTCGGGCTGGGGCGAATTCACCGAGGAGGTCTATGGAGTCGACTAGGTCTTTCATGAAGGTGGCTATGCCGCATTCTCTGGGAGTGTATGTGCCTAGAAAGGCAATGTATTCTTTGTTTGATTCTGGAACTTGATGTTTTGTGGACAACCCTGACATTACCTTGCCTGAAGTTTTCGCTACAAGAATGTAGTGAATTTTGGCTTGAAAACGCTTTGGTTACTAATACGTGGTTCGCCGTTAAAAAAATTTGCTGCTTGTTGATGTTGTTTTCCGAGGTAAGAAGTGAATGGTGGAGTCGGGAGGTCCTTGTTGATTGGGTTGGATTAGGTTTAAGTCCAACACGGCCCAAACGCTTGATTAGAACAGAGAAAAAAGGGAAAAGGCGGGAGAACTCTCCACTCTTCCTACTTTCCCACTAAACCTTAAAATGTGCTGAAAAACGAATACTTGACACAACACTGTCAAGAGGGTTAGATTATGAAGATATGTGATGCTCACGTGCACTTGGGTCCTTCAGGTCCGTGGCAGCCCTACATGGACCCCAGCATAACCGCCTCCCAACTCATGAAGCTCCTCAACAAATACGAAGTCGAACGGGCCATCGTCTTCCCAAACCCCAACGTAGGCGACAAATACCCACAAATGAACGATTACATTGCTGAAAGCGTCAGGAAGCATCCAAACCGTCTCGTAGGCTTCGGGCGCACTGATCCGAGAAGAGACGACGCCGTTGGAGAACTCGTGAGGATGAAAACCAAGCTCGGACTAACGGGGCTTAAACTGCATCCGTTCGTGGAGTGTTTCAGGCCGGATCATCTTTTCTTTGACAAGTTCTTCAAAAAAGCCAACGAGCTAGGCCTGCCGATTCTGTTTCACACAGGCGATGGCTTCTCCTCACCTGGTCTCATTATGAAGATCGCTAGGAAATACCCGAAGCAGACGATAATTCTAGGCCACCTGCGGGAAGGTTGCATCAATGTCCTCAAGGAATGCGAAAATGTTTACGTCGAAACTTCAGGCACACTCCCTGACTTCATCGAGCAGTCAGCCGACGTGGACGAAAAGAGAATCCTCTTCGGCTCAGACGTGCCCTATTACCGATACTCTACGCAGATTGCAATAGTCGAAGCTGCAAAGATCTCACAGAACATCAAAAGAAAAATCTTCTGCGATAATTTTCACGAGATGTTTGACCAAAAATAGAATAAGCTAGTATCTTGATACTTTCATAAGCACAGCGGGTTATCGCTATGTTCAAACTAGCCTCAGCCTCAATCGCAATTAGATCGGCTCTTTTGGCAATATCGACTTCGCTCGTATGCGCGGTCACCATGGTGTTCTCCATTTACCTGCCACAGACTAGGGGATTCTTTAACATTGGTGAGACCATGGTATACGCCACTGCCCTGCTTTTTGGGCCATCCATAGGTGCCTTCGCTGGCGGCGTCGGCTCCAGTCTGGCAGATGTCCTTCTCAGCTTTCCATACTATGCGCCTGCCACGCTAATCATAAAAGCATCAGAAGGAGGCATCGTTGGCTTTCTCAGCCGCGTCAAACCAGTGTTCGGCTCCAAAACCACATGGAGAGTCTTCACGTTCGCAATCAGCCTGATCGTTGGCATCCTATTGACTAGCATCGGCTCAATATACTACAGCGGCCAAGTAGAACTCCGTCTAGGCATCCCACCACCGACTGATCCTAACGTGACTTTCTCAATTCCCCAGGCGTTCTGGTACGCAATCGGAGGCCTTCTGGTTCTACTGATTACCATTGCAGGTTTTGTATCTGAACCAGAGTTTGGCTGGCTGGTTTTCTCAATGCTTGTAGGCGGCGCAGTAATGGTCGCTGGATATTATGTCTACCAGAAATTCCTCATATTTCCGCTCTTCGGCATAACCGATGTTGTGGCAGAAGCTGAAATCCCGATCAACGTAGGACAGATGATCGTCGGATTGATCATAGCACTACCAATCGCAAAGGTTGTTAGCACTAGCCTGCCACAACTTAAAAGCTAATATCACAACAATGCCTTCAGGTAGTCAGAATGATATTGCCGCCTGGCAAAATTCCTAAAGACCTTCTAGAAAAGGTTGTCTTCAATCATCTAGGTATCAGACGTAAGGAGGTTGCCGTGGGACCGTTGGCAGGATTCGACGCTGCTGTGATAAACGCAGGCAGCAAGTCGATAGTTGTTTCAACTGACCCCATCACTGGGGCTTTGGAGCGAGTGGGCTGGCTTGCTGTGAACGTGAATGCGAATGACGTTGCCACCTTTGGTGTTGAGCCTGCATTCTTCCTCTCGTGTGTCATGTTGCCAGAAAAATCTGACAGCAAAATGGTTGAGACTATAAGTGTCCAGATGGACAAGGCAACCAAAGCCTTGGGAATGGCCATAGTGGGCGGCCACTGCGAATCGACACCAGGACTGACGAATCCAATAGTCGTGGGCTGTGCCATGGGCATAACAGGAAAGGGAGAATATGTGACCTCGGGGGGAGCCAAGCCCGGCGACAAGCTCATTCTAACCAAGAGCGTAGGAATAGAGGGCACAGCGATCTTGGCCTCTGACAGGAAAGAGCAGCTGAGGAAAGCTGTGGATGCTGACACGCTGCAGAAGGCTGAGAGATTCTATGAGCGGATAAGCGTGGTGAAGGAGGCTGTTGCAGCCTTCGGAACGGGATTCGTGCATGCTATGCATGATCCGACTGAAGGAGGGCTAGCCGGAGGCGTACACGAAATGGCGGACGCCGCAAACCTCGGAGCAAGGATTTCTGAAGAGAAAATCCGCATAGAACCAGAAACGGTGAAGATATGTGATTTCTTCAAAATAGACCCACTGCAACTGATTGCCTCTGGAAGCCTGCTGATAGCCGCCAAACCTGACAAGGCCGACGAGGTCATCCAAACCATAGAAACAAACAACATCCGAGCGGCTGTCATAGGCGAATTCGTTCCTTCACCAAAAGAACGACTGATCAAGCGCAAAAACGGCAAGACGGGAGACTTGGCTAGACCTGTGTCGGATCATCTTTGGCAGGCTCTGGAGAAAAAACGATCCGCCTGACCCAAGCCGTTATTTTAACCGTTTAGGCCCGAAGTTGCGCTGAAAATTCTGATACAGAACGATAGCTGCGTACACGACGTATGAAAACATGAGTTCAGGGTGGCGCACGGCGTGTTTTAGATCGCTTACTATGAAGTTGATGCTTTGTTTTATGGTCCAGACGTTTTCTGGTCGGTAGTGCACGCAATATGGGTCGTACACTGGTACTGTCTCGTAGCCTTTTTTGCATATCCATGATTTGATGTATGAATCCTCGTAGGTGTGCAGGTGGTAGGGTATGCGTATTCCTTCCACTGCCTTGCGGCGCACCAGCAGATCGTGGGTTCCTCCTCGTCTTTCAAAAACTTTCATCGTGACCTGCTCAAACAGCTTCAGAAGTTTCATCTTTCTGACGACTGACCAGATTTCTACTCCCCATATCGCGCCTACATTGTCCTTCATCAGTCTTGCGGCCTTCACGAACCAGCCCTCGCACAGAACAACATCGCTGTCAACAAACATGAACCAGTCAGTCTTAACTTCTTGAATGGCTTTCTGCCTTGCAGTTGCTCTTGTTCCTCCGTCTTCGATCAGAAGGACGTTCCCGTGTTTTTCCTGAAACTCCCTCACTATATCTAGCGTGGCGTCGTTGGAGTAGCCGTCAACGACGATCAGCTTGTTTATTGGAACGTTTTCGTAGACAGAAGTCAAGCATTCTCTCAAGAGTCTCTCGCTGTTCTTAGTTAGAAGAACCACGTCGACTCTTTTGTCTTTCAAACTCTGTTCACCGTTTCGCTTCTACCTTCTTCCTCGGAAGATATCTTCGTCTGCTTGCCATATGTTTCTTTTTATTTTCTCGTCTTGGCTTCCTGCAGCAGCCACATGAGGGCAAACACGGCTGCATACACGAAACGTTCTCTCACCAGCCTCATGTTCCTCAATTCGCGAACAGCCGAGGCCCTGTTTTCCTTCGACAGCAGGCTATCCATAGTCTTGTAGTGCCTGCAATAAGAAGCGTAGTTTGCGACCACCTTATAGCCTTTTGCGCTAAGCCACTCTTTGATGAAGGCGTCTTCCAGCGTGTGAAGATCGCTCGGAATGTTAATGTCCTTAACAGCGGCATGTCGTATGAGGATGTCGTGGCAGCCGCCTCTGATCTTGAACACACGCGCTTCCATCCACTGCGCAACCTTCACCATGAAAACGCTTTCTACATCTCCGGGTATGTCAACGCCCCAGACAGCGCCAACATCATGAGTAATCAGCGTGCTGGCTTTCTCGAACCAGTCGTTACAGAGGACGACGTCGCTGTCGACAAACACGAACCACTCGGTCTCAACCTCGTGTATGCCTCTTTCCCGAGCCTTCCCCCTTGAGCTTACTTCAGAGATGATCTTGACATTTCCGTATTTTCTGTTGAATTCATCAAGGATTTTGAGCGTGTTGTCGGTTGAGAAGGCGTCGACGACGATCAAGCGATTTACAGGCACGTTCTCATAGACTGACTTAAGACAGACCTCTAGTAAACGTTGGCTATTCTTTGTAAGTAAGACAACGTCTACTGTTTTCATGACATGTTAGTCTCCGCTATTTCTTAATTAAGATTCGGAGGTCCAGACCGAAATAGGGTATCTTGAGCGACTTGAAGAAAAGCAGTTTGTCAGCAGCTCTGAGGCTTGCATCAAGAAACGGCTCAACCTTAACGAAACTGCAACCCAAGTTTTCGTTTATGCTGTCTTCCCAGTCCTTCTGAGATCTAACGTTGATATGTGAGTCATCATAGTCTCTTATGGCCTTCTTGACGGGCTTCTCTACAAGCAGGTTGGGCGTCGTACAAATCATCACGTCCCTACACAAGGCAAACATGTTCTTCAAAGCTTCCAAGGGACGGGATAGATGCTCTATCACTCCAAAGCACGTCAGCAAATCAAAAACATCGTTCCTAAGAGGCAATCCAGTCTGCACATCGCAGACGATGAAATCCTCTGCACGGATAGCTTTGGCTTGCTTGATGCCGTGTCTGGACACGTCAACACCGAGGGCGTTGTAGTCAAGTGATTCCAGAACGTCAATTCCGTATCCATAGGCGCAGCCTATGTCCAGCGCAGTTCTGCCTCGGCCGTCAATGAGGTTTGAGCCTGAAACCTTCGAACCCCATCTTAGAGTTTCTAGAACATGTCGTTTCACCACACGTTCCTTCTGCGAATATCTGAGGTTTCTGAAGTATTCCTCATCGAAGCCCAAAGATGGTCACTTGTCCACTACAGTTTCTATGGCTTGTGTTCTACTTTTATATGAGCTACTCTTAATCCTTTTAGGTTGTAATCAGATTAAGGGACAGGAGCAAGCATCGTTGGCGATAAATCTGGAGAAGGCCACGGGCATCATGATTCGCTCCCTGACGCCGAACAGACCCTATCACGTGCAGTGGCTTGTAACTCGAAGATGCAATTACCGCTGCAGAGGTTGCAATGTCTGGCGAGAGCAGGACTCGAGAGAACTGCCCACGGAGGAAATGAAGAAAGGCTTAGACATCCTCAGAAGACTGGGTGTAGTGGAAGTCGTCTTCTCCGGCGGAAACCCACTCCTGAGAGAGGACATCGGCGAGATAATCAAGTACTCATCACGTTACTTCATAACCACAGTCTATGACAATGGCAGCATGGCAATCAAGAAAATTAATGAACTGCGCCACGCTGATTTCGTGGCCATTTCCCTTGACAGCCTGAACCCAGAAAGAAACGACTACGTTAGAGGCGTCAAAGGCGCGTGGCACAACACGATGGAGGCTGTGAAGGCTCTTCACGATACAGGCATCTCGGTCAGCGTCTCTCCCACGATTTCGCAGTTCAACCTCCACGAGATAGTGGATTTCACCAACTACTTCGTAGCCCAAGACATACCCGTATGGTACTGCCTCTACTCCTACGACGCCTGCGACCAAACCCAGCTGTTCAAAATAGGCAAGAAAAGCGATGAATTCGCAATAGCTGACACACAGGGAATAGTCAACCTCTGCGATTCACTTGCCGAAATGAAGAAAAAACACAGCAAAATTCTCATGACCACGCAGATTCTGGAGGCGGTGAAAACACTGTATCGGACGGGCAGGCGCAACTGGAAATGCCGTGCACTCCAGAACTTCTTCGTCATAGATCATCTGGGCAGAGTCGCAGGATGCCACGTTCATGACCCAGTAGCATCAATATTCGACCTACCGAAAGTCTGGAACAGCCAGAAACTCAACGACTTACGCAAAACCTACAGCAAATGCGGCCAATGCACCTACATGTGCTACATTTTCTACTCGCTTCACGGCAGCGTCTTCGGCAACTTCCAAATCGCGCAAGAACAGTGGAAAAACGCGGGACTACTGTTGAAGAAGAATGGCACTGCGCCTCCAAGTTCGGCAAAACAGCAAATGATTTCTGGAACTTAACGAGCGCCGCATTCGCCACGAAGCCCTTCTTCGAGCGAAACCATTTTCGGGTTAGGTTGACAAGCGACAATCTCGTCCGCTATCATTCGGGTTCTGCATCTTTTAGTCTTTTAAATTCGAGAAGCGCAGGCAGAAACATGATCAAAATGAAGGAATGTCCCAAAACATCATAACCAATGTCTGAAAGGACAGATCGACATCCATTTCAATCTTTCCAGTATTCTGGTCTTGGTTCAAATTAAAATTCTTTGAAAAAGTTCCGCGATTGTCTGGTTTTGGATATAACGTTCAGCTTTTTGAGAAGGCTTCCAAGTCTTTGACGTTTGCGAGTTCTCGCCACAAGAGGGACAAAGCTTGAGAAGCTTTGGTTGTTTTCACGTTTCGACCCTCAAGCTCTGTTAGTTGCATGATGGAACCCTTTTTGTGCGCAGTTGATTTAAAAGCTTTTCTGCAGACATACGACATAAGAAAACCTCAATCAGCGGCCAGATGTTCTGGTCCTCTTCACGGTCATGACGTGATCAGTAGTTCCGACTTCCAGCATTTCTCCTTCCTTCCATTCGAGAATCCGCAGAGCATCCTTTGGGACGGTTATCCGCAGGCTGTTGCCGATTCGGGTGAGTTTGACCAAGATGGTTATTGGCATCGAAACCACAGATATCCACAGTATATACTGTGTAATACTTAAGTATTAGGATAGCCAAGGTATATACACAGATAACACAAGAATGATTCGCCGAGCATGCCTAAGCTACATGCAGTCACCAAGAATCTGACACATGTAGATCGGCAAAGACCTCCAAGCATAACGGGTTCTGCCAGCCCATGTTCAGACGGTTCAGGTTCACACTACAGGAAGTAAGCAGAAAGGAGTCAAACGACACAAACCCTCCGGATTTTTCATAATGATGGAGCGAATGACAGTATTCGACCGACGACAAGTGGAGATATCTCCCGAAACCCCTCTTTTTGGTTCCCGAGGATAATGGATGGCTTGAACGATCGTTCTTTTCTCAGCATTCCCCGTCCTCAGTCGGATTATTTCAGCAGATGAGAGCTTGGTGGGTTAGATGTTGGCACCAATCTGCTTCATAATTCAGCCATAGCGCGCGTGTGTCTGAGACCACATGCGGGGATTTTCTTATAGGAGGACAAACTACATTTTTTATGGCTAAATGTAAAAGGAGGTGATTGTATGAAGATGAAAGTCCTTGCCTTGGTCTTCTTGGTTGCTTTTGCAGCTCTTGGGACATTTGTCGCTTTTGGTGTCTCAGGTGCCTCAGTCGCGACAGTACACTACAAGCCCATGGAGCCTTGGCGCACCGTATTGGCAGGTAATGGAGCAAGCATCCGTCTACTAGGCGACCCCATTAACACTCCAGGAATGCCCACGTAAGAAATAAGAGTCAGAAAGTGAACATCGTATCAAGAGGGCCACTTGGGTAGGTGAGCTCGATGCGAAAACTGTTGGACAGTCTTGACGTCAAGATATTGCAGACGCTGTGTGAGGTCGGTCCCAGAAACCTCTCCAAAGTGGCGAGAACAGCCGGAATGTCTAGAAAGACGCTGGAATTTCGAATCAAACGCATGCAATCAAATCCCCAAATTTTTCTCCGAATGCATACTGCAATCTATCATACCTATCTTGGACTGAGAAAGGCGGTGGTGGTTCTCGATGCCAGTCCAGGCATGGAACAGCTTCTCTTCGACTGCTTGAAGATAAACGGCTTCTGGCTTTACGTTTCGCGTTCCTACGGCACGGGTGAGGGATGCACCGCCATATACACTGTCCCGATAGAGAGATGCCACGAGTTTGAAGATTTCATACAGGAGTTCAAGCGCCTAGGAATCGCTCAAGACGTCAGAATCAACTGGTCAACATGTTTTCAGGGTGGACGAATAACGTCGGAGTGGTTTGACACGTGTAAAGAGAACTGGACCTTCCGCTGGGACGATTGGATGCGCGAAGTTGAAATACAGAAAACAGATTTGCCCTACACGCTCATGGAGTCGAAAGAATACCCGATCTATGGCGATGAAACTGACGTTCGCATGCTAATGAAGCTGGAAGCGAATGCCACCGTGAGCTTGAGCGAAGTGGCCAAGATGCTTGGAATAAGCCGCCAACTTGCACAATTCCACTACAAGAAGCATCTAATTGGGAAGAACCTTATCGAAGGCTATGAGATCTTCGTCATGCGATATGGCGATACGCCCTACGTTATGGTCTTGATGACGGTGTCCTTCTATGATTACGCTTCGTTCGCCAAGTTCGCGAGGTCTCTGTTGAACAAGTTCTTCGTACTCACGATGGGTAAAGTGCTTGGCCAGAATAGTCTTCTGGTTGAGGTGTTTTTGCCGACAGTCGAATTTCGCAGTTTCATGGATGCCCTGTCAGTGATGGCCATGAAGAGGTTCGTCAAAGATTATAGTTGCGCAATACAGGATTTGAGGATAAGAAATCGCCAGACGATCTCGGGTGAATACTTCAACGGAAGCTCATGGAACTACGATCACGTCGGCCAGATGGAAATGCTTCGAGATAAGGCCCAGAGCTGCTTGCTTAAGCCTGAACCGCCGCCGCAGTAGCAGCATCTCAGATCTATGCTTTCAGGTTGGAGCATTGCACGATGCCATCTATGACAAGGCATAAGACTCTGAAGACTTCGTCAGCCGTCAGGTTGTCAGTGTCCAGAATCAGCTTGAACGGTGCAAGGTCTTCCCCGAGTTCAAAACCATAAAGCCTCTTGTAGATGGCTCTTGTCTGCTTTTCCTTGCTTTCCAGCGCCTTCAACGCGTCTTTGAGGCTCATTTTGTCTCTTTTTGCGATTCTTGCTGCTCTCTTTTCAGTTGAGGTCTCAAGCCATATCTTGAAGCCTTCCTTGAGGAGCCACGGCATCGTCCAACTGTCCAGAACGACGTTACCATGCTTGGCGAACTGCAGAAGTTTCTTATCAACCGCTTTGTCGAATTCTGAATCTTCGCCTCGCCTCTTGAGGAAGCGAAGCCCTTCGCTACTTTCCCACCATCCACGTTCGAGCGGTCTGAAGCCTTCGTCCAAGGCCAGCGCCTTTAACGCGTCTCCGCCGGAATAATATTTCAGTCCATACTTGGCTGCAAGCTTCTTCGCCAGTGTGCTTTTTCCGCTTCCAGCCATGCCGCCTATGCAGACTACGAGACGTTTCTTGGCTTCTTTCTTTTTCATTGATGTGTCCCAGAGCTTCGGTTCTATGTCACCCGCGCAGCCTGTCTCAGGCTGGTTTTCAGGCAATTGTGACACAGTTGTCCGCCGTAGGGACGCCAGACTCGTCGTCTGCTCTTGTTGAGTTTGCTTATATTCACTGGTGAAAGGTGTTTGATCCCGCCTAATGGTTTTCCGCAGAGGCGACAGTGTGCCTGTGCGCCTGCTTCCAGCTTGTACTTTATTCTTCCTCCTCCACTAGGTGAGGAGCTGTTCACGTGTTTTCTGCTTCTCGTACGTTCATGTGGTTTAGGCATGTTTGATCACTCTATGTCGACTAATCTGAATACATGAGAGAATATGGTGCCGAAGAAAAGGGAGCAGACCAGGTACCACCATATGAGGGATATGTTGAAAATTGGTAGAGGCAGAATCGCGCCGACGCCTGGAAAGTAAGCCACGGCGGTCGCAACGCCTCCGCTAGCATAGAATCCTCCGAGGACTTGCCAGATTATCAGCAATGGAACAAAGAAGATCAGCGTCACCTTCATTGATTGCCACATCATCTTGGATTGAAGCTGCATCATCTGTTTTTGTTTTTTCATAAGTTTGTCCAGCGTTTTCTTGTCTCCTGCTTTCTGGGCTTTGCGTAGTTCCGAGTTCCATTCAGCCACTTCTTTTCGTGCTTCCTTTGCTTTCTGCGGGTCTGACAGGAGGCGATTCACGAGTGAAGTCAGGAACGAAATTGAGGCAGCTAACAGGAAAATGAAAACCGTGGAAATAGGGATGTTCTGTAGGATTTCAAACGTTTTCTACTCGCCCTCCGAGGCAGTGAGGTTTCTTTCAGACACTTCATCTTGTCTTCCTCCGCCGTTAATAACCATTTTCACTTGCCCACCTAGGAGAAGACCAGTAGACATTGCTGCGCCATTCACTGGGTCAGCCTCCGAATATCTTTCTGAAGGCGGGATAGATCTCAGCGGCTCTTTCCCGCATCAACGTCTCATAGTATTGGTAGACAATTCCAACTGACAGCAAGATGCCCATTCCTGAGCCGAAGACTCCGAAGAAGTCTGAAACGCCAGCTATGAGACCTACGATTATTCCACCGAGAACCGTGACAGCTGGAATGTAGCGGTTGAGGATGGATTCGATTGCCTTGCCCGATCGCCTATATCCAGGAACCTCCATGCCTGAATCAACCAGTTGTTTGGCGACGGTTGACGCACCCAAGCCGCCTACTTCAAGCCACGTCAGAGAGAAGACAATGCAGAAGACAATCAATATTGCCAAGTAGCCGAAGGCTCTGTCAGGAGCTGCGACAGCATCTATGAAGTTGCGAGGTGCAGTCACGTAGTAGACCAAGCCTCCTACAGTTTCAACGCTAGCGCTTGTTCCTGTTCCAACAGTCTGGTACTGACCCAGTATGTCAAGCCACAAGTTGCGTCCAGGTGCAGGTTGTCCTTGTGTGCTCCACAGCAGTTGTGAGAAGAAGTAGATGTTTGCGAAGAGGGCTGATGCAAAAATCACTGGTAGGTTGGACACGTAGAAGAGTTTTATAGGATATCGGCTGCGGAAGCCCTTGTATCCAGCGTAAGACAGGGGTAGCTCCACTCTGACGCCTTCCATGTATATTATGACCAGGAAGGCAACGATTGTTGCCACGAAGCCCAGCAATGATGGATTCTGCTGGTTAGCCGCAAGCACGCCCTCCACGGGGTTGTGTCTGAGCCACAGCAATGATACAGGCTGGCCGGTTGAAAGCATCTGGCCCAGCGCCACGAATAGGCCATAGCCTCTTGACTCGCCTACAGCCGGTGCAGGTGAGAAGCTTTGCCAGAATATTCCCTGAGCTACGCCGGCCATGATGAACAGGCTGATCCCGCTGCCGAAACCCCAGCCTTTCTGGACAAGCTCATCCAACAACAGAACTATGATTCCTGAAGCTATCAGCTGGAGAAACACGATTATCGCGACGGTCCCTTGCAGGGCTCCGTACATTCCTCCAATTATGTAGGCAGATGCTTGAACCCCTGTCAGGACTATTGAAAAGACCTTGCTGGCCGTAGTGAACAATCCTCTATCCTCTGGGTTCTTCATGTCGCACTGTATCATCGCAGAACCGACCAACAGCTGAAGTATCAGCCCAGCTGTAACTATCGGGCCTATGCCCAACTCCATTAAACTGCCGCGGCTGGAGGCGAAAATTATTCTCAGTGCAGCAAGCTCTCCTAAGGCCGTCCTCGCAACGCCGTAGAGCGGCACTTCCGACATTATTAGGAATATTACTAGCACAATTGCGGTCCAGAAGATTTTCTCGTTGAATCCGACTCTGCGTTCTGGAGTCTTGATTTCAGGTATGCCTCTTGCGATAGGCTTGAAAAGTCTTAAAAATCTGCCGGCCATTTGTCAGCCTTTACTCTCCTTCTTGAGCCTCCATCAGCACCTGTCCGCCAGCTTCCTTGATCTTTTCAGCCGCCGACTTTGAACATGAACCAATCTTCACAGTCAGCGGCTGGGTCACTTTGCCTGTGCCCAGAAGTTTGGTGAACCCTAGGCTTTCCAGATCCACGAAAGGCTTGCCTTTCTCTTTTTCCACCGAAATTTTGGCGGCTATTTGGTCAAGCTTGCCCACGTTGATTGTGTTAACTCTCAGTCTGAGGCTTTTGGGTGACGTAAAACCATCTTTTGAGAAATAGTCAGGATCATACCTTTGAACCCATGACCATTTGGCTTTGTGGCGACCGCACTTTCGGTAGCCCTTAGAGCCTTGGTCCCTATGTTGGGCTATCCTACCGTAGCCAACAGTTCTTGAACCGCGTTTCTTCCGCGTTTTTCTCATGTCGTGCGGCATTATTCTAACCTGCTACATTACCTATGGTTTTCTTCTCAACGGCCTTTTTCAACCGTATTTCAAGCACACCGTTCTTATATGCTGTTCGTATAGTGGCTGGAATCACTCGCTTAGGAAGATTTAAACTTTTATAGTATTTGCGGTCCAAAGCCTCTGCCGACAGTGTTAACCGCTGATTCTTCACGTTGGTTCTTATGTCTTCTCTGTGAAAACCAGCAAACTCGGCCACCACTATGACTTCGTCGTTTTCTTCAAGTATGTCAACCAGAGGCTCAAGCTCCTTTGTCCGTCTTTCGTTGCGGACTTTTGGAAACGTGGTTCTCTCGGAACGCGTCGTCCTTTCGTTCCACGATCTCTTGAACCGGATTACGTGGGTATCGTTCTTTCTTTTGGGTTTCTCTAAGGCCTTGAAAATGTTGAATCTTCTCAGAGTTTTTTTGTTCCTTCGCCACTTGGCGCTCAATCGTGCCCTCTCCCCAGATTGTGATAGCTCAGAAAATATGTAAAGTAGCTATAAAACGTATCGCAAACAAAAATGTAAAAACGAGAGTTTAAAGCATCCGCTTTATAAGTTCGTTAATTGCTTCGCCACGGTAGCCAAGCTCGCCACCTGCACTGTGGCTCTTCTTTATTTTTCCTTTGTAGCCTTTAGTTGGCGGGTGTAGCTTGAAGACTGGCTGGATGCCGGGCAGCTTCCAATATTTGATATGGCAGCTGTGGACTGCTTTGGCGAGTTCTTCTAGCGATTTGAAGCCTGCTTTGTGAATGTATTCTTCAGTCAGAGGTTTATTGCCCGCGGTTCTTCCTCTTTCTTCTATCAGCATGTTCACTGTTTCCTTTGAGGCTTCTCCCCACGTGACAAAGCTCTGCGCAGCCTTCAACATGCCCATGAATGAAGGAGTATTTTCAACTAGCACGGCGTAGTTGTTTCTGGATAGATGAAGCATTTCAAGAGTCTCTCTGGCCTCTAGCGAACCTCTGACAGTTCCGCGAACCCTCACAGCTGCGATGCACTTACATTTGATCTCTTCAGTCAACTATTTCACCCAATCCGTCGGTGTTATTAGCTTATATGTTTCCTTCAGCGCGTCGAAGACCGAGTATGCGAATGAGGGAACGGTTCTGGTGGAGCCGCGGCTTCGGGTCCAGCAGTCCTTTATTCCGGCGAGGTTGAGGATTACTTTCGAAACTTCGCTGGCCACGAGGCCTAAGCCTCTTGGTCCAGGTACGATGACTATCTTTGCGCCTCCGCATTTTCCTTCGATCTGGAAGGGTACTGAGTGAGGTTTTCCGCATCCGCATTCCCAGCTTCCGCAACCACGTCTCACGGGAACGATGTTTAGGCGCGCGTTTGCGGCAGCTTTCTCGATTGCGTTTCGCACCTGGCTGGCTTTTCCGCCGCCTAGGCCTATGTAGCCATCTCTGTTTCCAACTGCCACTATCGCCTTGAATCTTGATTTCTCGCCTGCGTCCGTCTGCTTCTGGACCAGGTTTATGTTTATCACTTCTTCCTGCAGATCTGGGATTAATGTGTCAAGTATCTGTGGTTCGCGCACCTGCAGGCCGCCCATGAAAACCTCTTCAATCGAGGTTACCTTGCCTTCTTGAATCATCTTGCCAAGGCGAGTCCTAGGAACCCACTGCTCCAGATTCTGGGACCGGTCTCTTCTATTGTCTCTTCGTCTATTATTTCTGCGACTCACTTCTTCTTACCTCCAGCTTTGAACGAGGCAACCATGTGTGCCTTGACTTCTGCGAAATGCTTCACAAGTGTTTCTGGCGGAGTCTTCTGTTCCAAGTACTTTGAGAATTTGCGTTGGTAAATTTCAGGAGTGGCAGCTAGGCTTTCAGCGTATTTTGCGATGTGTTCGCCTTCTATGCTTTTTTCATCGGGCAGTTTCTCTTCGCTGTGCGGCACCTCTATGCCTGCGTCCAGTACGCCTTTCATTACAGCGAAGACTCTTGCTCCTTTTGTAGGCGATCTTAGTCCTATGTCAAGAATGGACGCTTCAATGCCGTGCGCCTTGGCTTTCAGGCCGCAAAGCAGGCCTGTCAGATAAGCTGCTGGCAGATTCCCGCGAGGAGCCTTCCAGCCGTGTTCCCCGAGTTCTCTGCTGTTAGCTGAAACCAGAACTTCGTCACCTTGAGGTTTAGCCGTTACTATTTGAGCCGTCATGTTGCCGATGGAAGTGCGGGCAACCAGCCGCGGCTTGCCAGAAACCACGAAGGCTCTTCTTGCCTTGTAATCTGTCTTGCCTTCTCTTCGTCGACGGAATGGAGCGCAATAGCGAGCATTCTTGGCCATCTTAACGTTTCCTCCAAAGCTCATGCGACTTCAGATAGCGCTCCAAGGCCGCAACTGATTCAAACCTGCCGCTGCTTGACATCTTGTACATACTTCGGTACGTACCTTCAGCAATGATCTTCTTCGTCTTCAGTTCGCGAAGCTTTTTCCTCAGCGCACGTATCTTGCCCATCCACGCCTCCTTCTTGGAGATCCTTGCACGTGGCGACCCTGTTCTGCTGCCCGGTCCCCTTCTTCTTCCCTGCCTCTTCTTGGCGTGGATAACTTTGGCTCTCGAGCGACTTACTCCCTGCTCAGGCAGAGGTTTGACAATGCCCTCATGAATAAGTTTCCTAATCTCTTCTCGGGTAATTGCTGCCTCGGCGTCGTCTATTTTTTCGGGATCTATCCAGACCCGGTTTTGTCCGACCTTGAGGATCTGCGCCGCCAGTCGTCGTTGACTCTTGAGGTTGGTCACTGCTTCTCTTTTCTCCCTTTACGTTTCTTCGGTTTCTCCTGTTTGAGCTCCGGTTTCTCGGTTTCCGCCTCTTTTTCCTCTTCGGCGGTTTCTTCTGTCTCGGTCTCTGTTTCCTTCGCCTTTTCTTCAGCGGCTTTCTTTTCTTCTTCAGCGGCCTCTCTAGTTTTTTTGAGGTTGAGAATTGTGATCTTCTTCTTTCTTGCTTCAGTGATTATTCCGACTCTCTTTCTCTTGCCGACAGTGTGAGCGATTCGTATAGCTTGGGTTGTGGGATCAATTTTCTTGAGGTCTCCAAGATTGTATACTAGAACCTCAATGTAACCTGATGGGTGAAGGCCTCTTGCAATTTTCGGTCCTCGGTACCCAGTACTTACTGAGGCCGGCCAACCCTTGATCTTTCTTCGTATCTTGTGATCCAAACCGCGAGGTCTACGCCAATTCTCCTTCAGGCGCATGTACCGCCAGCTCTCAGGCCTAACGAAAGCAGGCTTCTTGCTCTTCACACGCGCTCTTACCCTCAGCGCCTTCCGCGTGTCTGTTGCATTTTGTTCGGTCATCCTTCCATTCCCTCTAGCTTTTCGTACACGTATATTCCGTCTAGGAAGATGCGTGGATCTTTCCTCTTCACTTTGGTGGCCTGCTCGATGTTAGCGGCGGTCTGGCTTACTTCTTCCAGATTCATGCCTTGGACTATTATGTCTTCACTCTGAATCTTGATTTGAACGTCTCCAATGGTCTTGACCTTTCTAGGGTTCCGTTCGCCCATGAAGTTCTCGATAAGGATACCCTTGTCCTTTGTCTTGACTGACACTGGAAAGTGCGAGAAAATTATCTTCAGTTTATACGTGAAGCCTTTTCTAACTCCCATGATCATGTTCTGGATGTGCGAGTGGATAGTGCCTACGAGGGATGATTCCTTTTTGCGTGGCCATTCTGCCCAAACGCGTATGGTTTTGTCGTGACGCTCAATCGACACGGGCGCGTAAGAAAAGTCGCGTGT
Source organism: uncultured Candidatus Bathyarchaeia archaeon (assembly GCA_964354055.1). Classification (GTDB taxonomy): domain Archaea; phylum Thermoproteota; class Bathyarchaeia; order Bathyarchaeales; family Bathycorpusculaceae; genus DATKKK01. The sequence continues at coordinate 16,316 of CAYGYI010000006.1, forward strand.
TAATGTTCCCTTTGCGCCTTTGACGGTGATCTTTCTTCCGTCGATGGCGATTTCAACGTCGTCAGGCACTTCAATAGTTCTTGACACTTCTGTTGCTCGCATTTTAGGCACCTCACTTCTAGTAGACGTATGCTAGAAGCTTTCCTCCGTCGTTCTTTTCCATGGCTTCTCTGTGGGCCACGACGCCTTTTGGTGTCGAAACTACGAGCAAGCCTACCTCTCTTGAAGGGAGAAACTTTTTCTCCCATTCTTCAAACCCGTCTACTTTAACTGAAAAGCGAGGCCTTATAGCTCCGCACTTGTTGATTCTGCCCAAAAGCTGAACCTTAAACTTTCCGCAGCGACCATCATCTATGAACTCAAATTCGCCTATGTAGCCGTTCAGCTGCATTATTCTCAAGACCCTGCCCAAAAGCTTGGAGGCAGGGCTAATTATGCACTCGCGCTTGTTGCGCATCTCGTTGTTTATGATAGAGGTTAAACCGTTTGCGATCGTGTCCATCATGTCTTTCCTCACTACTCATATTTCTTGAATCCCAGTTTTTGGGCTACCTCTCTAAAACAATGCCGACACACATATAAATTGTAACGTCGAATGATTGGGCCGTAGGCTCCGCATCTGCTACAGGGTCTCATGCCCTTGCCGTGTTTTCTTTCTTTCCGTGGCTTCTGTTTACCCATGCGCAACTCTCCTAAGCGATTTCAACTCCCAACGTGTCCCTAACGAATACCATTGACTCCTCAGGGGTCAAAACATGCTTTGCTCCCAGCTTGGTTTGACGTATCTTGCGGTTCTTGACGCGATATCCTGGGCGGGTGACTGTTACACAGACATCCATGCCAAATATTCCAATGTCAGGGTCGTATTTTACGCCAGGAATTTCTATGTGCTCCTTCAAACCGAAGGATACATTGCCTTGGCCATCGAAGCTTCTCTGGGATATCTTATTCTCAACTACTGGCAGGACTTTCTTCAAGAAGTCTATTGCTTCTTGTCTTCTAAGAGTCACTATGCACGCTATCGATTCGCCTTTTCTCACGCCAAAGTCTCTGATGCTGGCTTTGGCTTTTCTCTTGCATGGCGTTCGGCCAGTGATCTCCTTCAGAACCGTCGCGGCTCGTTCAAGCGGTTCTCCAGATTTCCCAACGCTGAGGTTCACAACCACCTTTTCAATTCTCGGCTTGAGCATGGGTTGATCTTCCCATTTCTTGCGGATTTCTTCCTCAGACAATTCAGGCTACCTCCGGCAGCATTATGAGTGGTTGTTGCTCGCCCACTACGAAGATCAAGTCAAGAATCGTTTGGTATTTGTTGCCCTTCTCATCCTCGATCGTGGCGAGAGTGTTTCTTCGCTTCTTGCCTTCTGCCTTCTCAATCTCGATGATTTTGCCATATTTCCCAATGTTCTTGCCGCCTGTTATTACGGCAAATGCCTTCTGTTTCATTTCTACTCGTTCAAGGACCTGTTTGTCTGGAAGGCTTATCTTCAGCGTGTCAAGGGTTTCATAAGCATCCTCTTGTGGATTGCTTGGGTCAGAGACCTTTATCATGATGTTTGTGCCATCGTGGAGGTTGAGTTGCACATGTCCATGGTCAACTACCTTCTTGTCCTCGATTCTGCACAGTTTGAATTTCTCTTCTTCTTTGTCGATTGGCTGCAGGATCAATCCTTTGTAGGAAGGCAGCACTCGGAATCGCTTGTCGGCTTCGCCAAGCGAGATCACGTCCATTAGGCCAACTGGGAAGTTGTCTTCTCTTCTGACTCTTCCGTCCACATGGATTCTTTCCTGTGAGACTATTCTTTTGGCCTCTTTGCGAGTCTTTGCTACTGCAAGAATGTCACGTAATGCTATTGTGAGAGAGATGCAGCTTTCGATTGGGTGTGGTCCTGATGAGGGTTTCACAATCCAGCTGAATTCTTTCCTGTGGATTGGCCAGAATCTGGGCGCGGGTTTGCGCTTTAAGGTTGATGAGCTTCCTTTTCTGCCCAAAACTATGTTCCTCCTTCAGTTTTCTCTGCGGTTTTGCGTTTGGCTCTTGGTTTTCTGACCTTTGGCTTCTCTTCCGCAGGGGTCTCTTCGGTTTTCTTCTCCTTCTTTGCGGAATCAGGTTTCTTGGCTGTTCTCTTCTTTGGTGCTTTTGGTTTCTTTTCTGCAGGCTTCTCTTCAGCAAGCGTCTTTTTGGCAACAGGTTCCTTCGCTTCAGTGACTTCCACAGCTTCCTTGACGGGCTTGGCTGCTGGCTTTTCAGCTGGCGCTTCTGCTCGCTTGGGGGTCGCCTTTTTCCTAGCAAGGATTTCCTTGCGCCATTTGTCGTCAAGATTCATGTTCGTGATCATGACTTTGGATGGATGGACTGCAACGAATCTGAGGGTTCCGTCAACTTTTTCGCGGGTCAGTCCTTCGATGTAGATGCGGTATTCTTTCATGGCTATGCGCGTGATTTTTCCTTCGAATCCTTCGTGATCTCCTCGCATGACTCGGACGGTGTCGCCGCTTCTGACTGGAAAAGATTTGACGCCATGAGTGCTTCTGAGGGTGGACGATAGGGGTGCGGCGAAAAGTCTGTGGCGCCTGTGGCTTGGCGCTTGGAACATTGCTTTTCTTTGTTTTGCAGGTTTTGTGGTTTGCATTTTTCTTCCTCTTACACGATTATGCTTGCGGCGCTTGCGATTCTTGGCCATCTTTCAGCGGCTTCTTTAGCTACTGGTCCGCGTATTTCTGAACCTTTCATTTCGCCCTCAGGCGTGATTACTATGGCAGCGTTGTCCTCAAACTGGATCCAGACACCGTCAACTCTTCTGAACGGTTTCCTCTGTCTGACGACAACGGCCTGAAAGATTTTCTTCCTCATGTCTGGTGTTCCCTGTCTGACTGAGACGGTTACTCTGTCGCCTACTGCAGCAGTTGGGTAGCGGCGCAGTCTGCCCTTGTAGCCCATAACCTGAATCAAACGCAGTACTCGGGCTCCAGTATTGTCGGCACACTTCAATGATGAGCCTGTAGGCAGTCCTCTTGATACTTTCGGACCGTGTCCGCTCATTCCCTTCGCGGTGAGTGCTCTTTGCTTCGCCTTTGCCGCCATTCTACTTTGCCTCCAGTTTCTCCACGACAACGAATGATACGGTTTTGCTTAGGGGGCGGCATTCGGCTATTTTCACTCTGTCGCCTTCTTTGGCGTCTATGCAGGGCGGGTTGTGGGATGATATGCGGCTGTGTCTTCTTTCGTACCTTTTGAATTTCGGTACATAGTAGAGGTAGTCGCGTTTGACTACGACTGTTTTGTCCATTTTTGCGCTGGCCACGATGCCTTCGAGCACGCGGCCTCTGACTGGGAGTTCTCCGTGAAATGGACAGTTTCGGTCAGCGCAGGTCTTCTTAGGTTTCTTAAAAACAAGCGACATTACCAAAATCTCCTGATCTGCTTCTTGAGACGGTCTTCAGGCCTTCCAACAAGAAGCCTGCCGACAATTTCAACGATCGTGCCATCGAAAAACGTGAAATGGAAAATGGCAGACTCTTTCAGCACGGTCTTTCTAACACCGTGGCTCAGGATGGTGAACGTGTTGCGTGTTTCGTCCATCACCTTTCCGCGTATTCCTGCATAACCCGCATGTCTGCTTCTGGCAACTTTGGCTTCGGTGCCTATGAATTCGCAGCGGACTATGTCAGGTGTGACTTTCATTTAGCTTTCTTCTCCTTCTTCTTTTTCTTCGCTTTTCTGATTCCAAGCTCTTCTTCCCTTTGTATGGTCAGTATCTTGGCAATCGTTCTGTGCAGGTCTTTTATACGCGCCGGGTTTTCAACGGTGCCGCCTGCCCTAATCATAGTTGTCAATCTGACAAGTTCAGTTCGAAATTCGCCAATTCTCTTGGTTCTGTCTTCTGAGGACATGCCACGGATTTCTTTGATCCGAAGTATCGGCATCTTATTCCTTAGCCTCCTCTTCCTCGTCGCCTGCTTTTTCGGTTCCTTCAGCTTTTGCGTTCTCCTCAGGTGCTTGCTGAGGCGTCTCCTCAGATTCTTGGCTTTTCTCTTCTGTTTTCTCTTCGGTGGTCGGCGCTTCTTCAGCTTCCACTTTTCCTTCTTCAGCTGGCGTTTCCTCTTCTGTCGGCAACTTTTCGGCGATTCGGATTTTGTCAGGAAACTCGGCGTCTGGCGGTATTATGCGAACTTTGACGCCGAACATGCCTGGTTTGAGTTGGACATGCATCACAGCTTTGCGCTGATACTTGAGCGGGGGTTCACCGCATTTGGGAAGGTATCCGGCTTTGAATTTCTCATATCTGGCTCGCTCAGTGCGTAGCTTGCCGCTGATTCTGATTTCAGCGCCTAGAGCGCCTGCTTCCATGACTTGGTTTAGTGCCCAGAATCCTGCGCGTCTGAAGTGTATGCCTCTCTGTAGGGCTGAGGCAAGTTTCGACGCCACGACGAAAGCGTTTAGCTCGGGGA
>CAYGYI010000007.1:0-20051 GCA_964354055.1 uncultured Candidatus Bathyarchaeia archaeon
AAGCAAAGTCTTAGTCCCAGACATAGCCTTAACCTAAGTAAGGTATCCGTCAGTTTGCCTCTTATTTCATTTGTGTACGTGAAATGGATCTCTTGTCTTTTCTTAGTGTCTGGTTCTCCGAAATGTGCTGCAGAAGCCGCTTATTGTGTGCTGCTTCAACAGGCATTATTCTCTGGCACTCAGCGTCCTCATTGAGGTTGCCTTAAGCCCTTATGAAGAGTAAGCAGAACATCTGAAACAAAGTCTAACCTGTCAGCCATCAACAATGCAAGCAAAGCTCTGCTGCAGCATTCAACCCTACTTCCAGTGAGAAAGGTCAGAGTAAACGGATGAAAAAAAGGAAGTTGGGGTTTATGGCCCTTTCTTCGTGATCTCTTTCACGATACCTGCTGCGACGGTTGTGCCCATGTCTCTGACTGCAAAGCGTCCGAGTTCTTCGAACTCTGCGAAGGTTTCGATGGATACTGGGTGTAACGGTTCCATTCTAACGATTGCTGCATCGCCCGTTTTCAAGAAGGAGGGTTTTTCTTCAACTATCTGTCCTGAGCGTGGGTCAATCTTCTTTATCAGTTCGGTTAACCTGCATGCGACTTGTCCAGTGTGGTAGTGGAGCACGGGCGTGTAGCCTGCTGCCACTGCTGTTGGATGGTAGATTACGATGATCTGGCCAATGAATTCTTTCGCCACTGTTGGCGGGTTGTTGACGTGGCCTGCGACGTCTCCGCGGTGGATGTCGGTTTTTCCGACGCCTCTGATGTTGAAGCCTATGTTGTCGCCAGGTTCAGCCTTCGGAATCCTTTCATGGTGCATTTCAAGCGATTTGACCTCACCCTGCTTATTTGAGGGCATGAAGATGACGACATCGTTCTCTTTGACTATTCCAGTCTCGACTCTGCCCACGGGGACCGTGCCTACTCCTGTGATGCTGTATACATCTTGGATTGGGATGCGCAGTGGCTTGTTTGTCGGCTTTGGAGGTATTTCGAACGTATCGAGTGCGTCAATCAGTGTTGGTCCTGTGTACCAAGGCATTTTGTCGCTTTTCTTGACCAAGTTGTCGCCTGTCCATCCTGAAGTGGGAACGAACGGGAATTTCTCCGCCTTATAGCCTACCATCTTCAGCATTCTCGTCACTTCGTTCTTGATCTCGTTGTATCTTTCTTCGCTCCAGTTGACTGAGATGTCATCCATCTTGTTGATTGCTACTATCAGTTGTCTGACGCCCAGTGTGAAGGCCAAGAATGCGTGTTCTCTCGTTTGACCGCCTGGGCCAATGCCTGCTTCGAATTCGCCTCGTCTTGATGAGCAGAAGAGTATTGCACCGTCTGCTTGACTTGCTCCTGTAATCATGTTTTTGACGAAGTCTCTGTGGCCAGGTGCGTCTATGACTGTGAAGTAGTGCTTCCTGGTTTCGAATTTGAGGAATCTGAGGTCGATTGTGACTCCTCTTTCCCGTTCTTCCTTCAGGTTGTCTAGAACCCACGCGAACTTGAAGGACTCCTTACCCATCATCTTTGCTTCTTCTTCGAATTGCTTGATTGTTCGCTCGTCGACTGCGCCTGCTAAGTACAGCAAATGTCCTGTTGTCGTGGATTTCCCATGGTCCACGTGACCCATGATCACGATGTTTAAGTGCGGTTTTTCGGATTTGCTCATTTTCTTTTTCCTCTTTTTCCAGATTTTCCCCTAGTTTTTGATGAATTCGTTTACACAACTGTTCATTCAATTATTTTAATCTTATGATGTACAAAAGCGATGGTGGCCTGCTGCACTTGGAAATAACTATAAAAGCTGATTTTCGTGAATACTGTTTGGACGCGTCTAGAGCATGCCTACTAACCTGCCGCCAGAGGCCAAGAACAAGTGGGAAGAATACGAAGCTGCAAGCAGGCCAAATGAGAAGCTTCGTTTACTGCAGGAGTTCCTAAGCCTTGTTCCTAGGCATCACGGCACGACGAGGCTTGAAGCTCAGGTCAAGAAACAGATTACAGGTCTGAGGAAGGAGATAGAAGACAAGAAACGCAAGAAGGGGGCGAAAACTGGGCCCAAGATTTTTCTGCAGAAGGAAGGCGCCGCTCAGATCGCACTGATAGGCTTGACAAAATCTGGGAAAAGCAGCTTGCTTACGGCTGTAACAAACGCGAAAGCTGCGATCTCCTCTGATCCCTACACCACCCGAGAGCCGATACCCGGCATATTGTCCTACAAGGACATCCAGTTCCAGATCATTGAGGCGCCTGCCCTCATGGAAGGCTCGGCAGATGGAAGAGCGTGGGGGCTTCAAACTTTGGGAATTGCCCGCAACGCAGATGGCATAATCATTATGATAGATCTCTCACAAGACTCCAAGGAGCAGATGTCGGCTATCGTGAGGGAGATGGAGAAGGCTCGGATACTTTTCAAAAAACCTAAGGCTCACGTTGAAGTGGTGAGAAAACACATGGGCGCTGGGTTGAGAATTACTCTTATGGGTAGACTTGCAGACTGCACGTTTAAGGACGTTGAAGCACTGCTCAAGAACTACCATGTCACCGACGGCGTGGTCAAAATTACAGGTGAAGCCACACTTAAAGAGATTGAGGACGCAATATTCGAAAGCACAGTATACAAGCCAACGGTGATCGTGGCAAACAAGACAGATGTACCCAATGCCAAAACCAACCTCAGAAAACTTCAGACCATTGTTGCAGGTAGAATTCCCCTGATCGCAGTCTCATGCAGAAACAGAACGGGTCTAGACAAGCTTGGCGAATCTCTATTTGAGACTACTGGAATAATGAGGATCTACACGAAAGAACCGAACGAAAGAGAGTACTCCAAGAAGCCCTTTATCCTGAAAAAGGGCGCCACAGTGCACGACTTGGCCAAAAGCATCCACACAGACTTGAGCAGGAGGTTCGCCTTTGCGAAGGTCTGGGCTGAAAGACTTGCCTACAGCCCACAGAAAATCGGCACATCATTCGTGCTGAAAGACGGAGATATTGTTGAAATACACGTAAAATAGAGGCTTTAGGCATCGGCACTATCTTGAGGCTTGGGCCACTCTTTCTATTTCGTGGCGCTTCGCCACGGCAAAGCTTTTGACGTCGTCGTTTGCTGCCAGTATCAGTTCTTCTGCCACGCACTCTTCTATTGAGCGTGGATTGTTAAGCGAGGCTTGTCTTGCGCCTTCACTAATGTGTCTTACGGCTAGGTCGACTCTTCTTTGAGGCGCAACGTCAACTGACTGGTGATAAACTATGCCACCGTAGCTGATTCTGGTCGTGTCTTCGCACGGCGCCGAATTTTCTACGGCTCTGACGAGAATCTCGATGGGGTTCTTGCCTGTGCGTAGTCCAGCTATCTCGAGTGCATGTTTCACTATGTTCATCGTTTTGGCTTTTTTGCCTGCGTTTTTGCCAGGTCGCATAAGGTTGTTCACGATTCTCTCCACGATGTTTACGTTTGCTTTGCGGAAGCGTTTGTGTTCGTGTCTTCCCATGCTGTGCGGCGTTACAACTGGTCTCAAGGAGATGTATCTCTGCAGTCCCAAGTCTTTGACTGTAATGCCTCTGAAACTCCATTTCTCGAAGAGTTGAATCTCGCGCTTTTCTTCCTGTTGCTTCTGGCTCAAAACGCTCACCGTGCAGGTTTCTGCTTCCTACCATAAACAAGCTCGTTCAATGATACGCCGTTAACGGTTACGACTTTCCAACGAACGCCTGGGATGTCTCCCATGCTTCTGCCGCGCGATCCGCCTATACCCTCAACCACCACTTCGTCGTGTTCATCAACCACGTTGAGGGCACCATCTCCCGGCAGAAATGCCGTTATGAGTTTGCCATTTTTTATGAGTTGTGTTCTCACACATTTTCTGATGGCACTGTTAGGTTGCTTGCTTTCAACGCCGACTTTCTCGAGAACTATTCCTCGGGCCATGGGTGCTCCTTCAAGAGGGTCAGCCTTAACGTCAAGCATCAGCATCTTGCGATTGTAGTACATGCTACTCCAGCGAAGTTTGTTCCGTTTTTCCAGTAGTTTTCTGGCAGCGAATTCGCCTTTTGGTGATTTCGAACCCATGCGTTGGTTTTCCTCTCGCAAGTCTAATCGCAACTCTAATATTTAAACTTAGAGAGCCATGACACTGATCATGCGATGGTGGCAACTGGTCATAGAATGATACAGTTTGGCGTGTTTTGGCTTTACCTTTCAAGCACGAAGGCTCTTCTGGGCAGCTTCTTTGCAGGGATACGTTCCGTTACCATTCTTTCCTCTGGCTTTCTGCTTAGCCCCACGGGATTGAGTTCTTTTGCAGCTTCTAAAGCAGCTTCAAGCTGGGTGCTTCTTTCAGCGTAGATTTCAAAGAGAACGTCGCCTTTTTCGACGTGTCTGCCAAGCTTCGTGTGTAATAGCACTCCTGCTCCTTTTTCTTTCGGCGCACCAGCCTCTCTTGCAACGTGTGCAATGTCTGTGTTGTTAATCCAGAGAATTTCACCCTCTTTGCTTGAGGTCACCTTCGCCTTTTTGCTACCGACGGTCACGTCTTCAGGCTTGACAGTTGGGTCTCCGCCTTGTTCCTCTATGATCTCTCTGAGCTTACTTTCAGCCTTGCCAGATTTTAGGATTCTTTCTGCCTTTTGTTTACCACTGTCGACTCCTACCATTTCGAGAAGAATGCCTGCTATGCTGATTGCTTTTTCGTGAAGGTCGCTGGGGCCGTCTCCCATCACCGTTGATAGTGCTTCTCTTGCCTCCAGCGCAGGACCGATGGCATATCCCAGAGGCTGCTCTCCGAATGTTACGGCACACTGGACGTTTATTCCAAGACGCTTTCCGAGGTCGATGAAATCGTAGGCGAGGGCCTGTGCTTCGCCGTTCGTCTTTATTTTTGCTCCGCGTCCCGTTGGAATGTCGATGATTAGGTGCGTGGCGCCTATGGCCTTCTTCTTGCTCATTATTGACGGCAAAAGCAGTGGGTCAATTGCCAGCGGGTATTCCACTTGGATGAAAAGGTCGTCAGCAGGAGCCAGTTCAAGAGCGCCACCCCACGCCAGACATCCGTTGGTCTTTTTCACAATACGCTGTATTTCTTCGATAGACAAGTTGACTGGACAGAGTGTTTCAACACGGTCTGCGGTGCCTGCTGCCGATGTGATGGCGCGGGATGAGGTTTTGGGTATTGTGTAACCGGCTGCGGCGATTATTGGGACGACAAGCATGGAGGTTTTGTCGCCCGGAATTCCGCCTACGCTGTGTTTGTCTAGGATTGGAGTTTTGTGGAGTTTTAGTTTGCTGCCTGTTTCGACCATTGCTCGCGAGAGACTTTCGATTTCATCCATGCTTAGTCCGTGGATGTAGAGGGCGGTGACGAGTGATGCGAGTTCGATGTCGCTGAGGTGGCGTTCAACCACATCTTTGACAATCATGTCTATCTCGTTTCCGCGCAGTCTTTCGCCGCGTATTTTCGCCTGTATATACCTGAGTGCTTCCGGTACTTCTGCAGGCTGCACGTCTACGGCGTCGCCTGCTCGTGCTTGCAATCTCCCGGAAGCCTCTTCGTAGAGCCCAACGTAGTCCTTTGGCAGGTCGCCTGAAACGTTAACGATGGCCACCAACTGTATTTTTCCGCGGATGATCTTCACTCTGTCGGAGGAGCGAATGCCGAGGAAGCTGGCTGATTCGCTATTAAGCAGTGCCACGTTCTTTCCGCCTGCGCTTATTTCCAGAAGCTTGGCCTTAAGTCTCATTTGAACCACAGTTTAGATGCTAGTGCTTCACTGGTTAAAGGTTTTAAGGAACATGCTCTAACCAATCATGCCGCAGAGGACTGGTTGGGTTGAGGTACGTGGATTTTGTCGACCTGAAGTATTCGCCTAGAGAAACTGATGTTGTGTGCACTTTTCATGTTGAACCAGAGAGCATTAGCTTGAAAGAGGCTGCAGGTGGTGTGGCCGCTGAAAGCTCCGTCGGAACTTGGACCGAGCTCACGACAGAGAAGACCTACGTTAGACGTCTTGCTGCCACAGTGTTCAGTGTAAAAGGGAACATGGTCAAAATAGCCTATCCAATCGGACTTTTTGAGATTGGAAACATGCCGAACGTGCTGAGCAGTATTGCAGGCAACGTGTTCGGCTTGAGGACTCTTAGAAACCTGAGACTTGCAGACATAGGTATGCCGAGGCGGTTGATGCGAGGCTTTAGGGGTCCGAAGTATGGTATTGATGGCGTTCGCAAGCTTCTGAGAGTTCCTGATCGCCCGTTGGTTGGCACCATCATCAAACCTAAGCTGGGTCTGAAGACAAGTGACCATGCGAAGATCGCCTACGATGCGTGGGTTGGCGGATGTGACATCGTTAAGGATGATGAGAACTTGAGCAGCCAGACATTCAATCCCTTCAAGGAGCGCGTGGTGAAGACGCTTGAGAGCAGAGACAGAGCTGAAGAGGAGACTGGCGAGAAGAAGGTTTACATGGTTAACGTGACGTCTGAGGCACGAGAGATGGTCAGGAGGGCTGAGCTTGTTCTTGATTATGGTGGCGAATATGTCATGGTGGACATTCTGACCTGCGGCTTTGGAGCCCTGCAGACATTACGTGAACGGGACCTGGATTTGGTGATTCACGCGCACAGAGCTGGGCATGCTGCGTTCACGAAAGATCCTAGGCACGGGATCTCGATGCGCGTTATTGCCAAATTGGCCAGAGTTGTTGGCATCGACCAGCTTCACGTTGGCACGGTCGTGGGCAAAATGTTCGAGTCAGTGGAAGATGTGAAGGGGACTTGGAAAGCTTTGACAGCGAAGATGGACGATTTGAAGCCTGTCTTTCCGGTTGCCTCCGGCGGCTTGCATCCGGGACTGGTACCAGCGTTGATTGAGCTCTTCGGAAAGGACGTGATCATACAAGCTGGCGGAGGCATCCACGGGCATTCGAGTGGCACTGCGGCTGGTGCGAAAGCGATGAGACAGGCAGTTGATGCGGTGCTGAATGGTGTTTCGCTACGCGATTATTCTGAAACGCATAAAGAGCTTGCTGAAGCTCTGCGGATTTGGATGCAGAAAGTCTAGCGAGTTCGGCTATTCAAAGATCCACGGGTGGTTTCGACGCATTACCTCAGCTATTGATTGAGGTGAGATTATGCCTTCTTCGCAGATTATGCCGTGGATGAAGTCTCTTCTGGTCACGTCGAACGCGGGGTTTCTGATGTTGAGCTTCTCCGGTGGATCTTTCCAGATTTCGTCTGAGTGTCTTTCCTCTATCTTTTCATAGTCGCCGAGCATCGTTGCAGGGTCGAACTTGAGCAGTTCGGATACGACGTAGAAGGGTGTTCTTGCTTCGTTGGCCACGAGTGCGACGGTGCTGGTGCCGATCTTGTTTATCACATTACCTTCAGAAGTGATGGCATCTGCGCCAACTATGACGAGGTCAGCGTCGTTCATGAAGAAGCGTGTAGCCGAATCCACGATGAGTGTTGTGTTTATGTTTGATTCGGTGAGTTCTTTGGCTGTTATTCTGCCTTGGTAGAGGGGTCGCGTTTCAGTGCAGATGACTTTGAAGGCTTTTCCTTGCTGTTTGGCTTCTTTGAGAAGGCAGGTCACTGTGGAAGAATGGCAGTGAGTGAGTATCGTCGAGTTGTCTTTGATTCTTCTAGCGCCTATTTCGGCGATTCTTGTTTTCGAGTATTCGAGGTCTGCTAGAAAGTGGTGCGAGGCCGAGGTGACTAGTTTTGCCAACTTTCTTACTTGGGTTTCGCTGCTTTTTTCCACTTGGTTTGTCACCCATCTGAGGGCGTTTCTCATAAGAGGTTCAGTTTCGCGGGAGGCGAAGAGCACGTTTCTGGCAGATGCGAGTTCTTTCAGGAATGATTTTCTATCTAGTGCTTTCGTTTGTTTTGCCAGCGTTTCCAGCGCTTCGGTGGCAGCTATGGCGACGTTTCGGGCGCCTTGAATCTTTAGTTCCCTTATTCTGCTGGCGGTTTTCTGTATGGAGTCAGACAAGATGCGCTCACTTCTGGATAGTAATCTTGTTAGGATGCGTTTGTACTATAAGATTTTTGCAAGGGGGCTATTGGCTTTTGATTCTTGCTTGATCGAAACGATTATACCGGCACGTAATATTCAAAGCATCATGATAGGTGGGTGTCTTCAAAACGGATGGTTCAGAATGAATCAGTCAAAACTGTTTGGCGTTTGATTGGCGTTGAATCGTATGATGCATTTATGAACATGGCTATTGATGAGGCCGTTTTCAGAGCTAGAATTGAGAAATTGGTTCCTGACACGTTGCGGTTTTACCGTTGGAGTCGATCTACGGTGTCGGTGGGCAGGTTTCAAAGGGTTGAGGATGAAATTCAGCTTGATAACTGCAAGAAGCTGAACGTGGATGTTGTGAGACGAATTACTGGAGGCGGAACGGTTTATCATGATGCTGAACGTGAGGTTACTTACAGTGTGGTGGCGGGCAAGAGAGAGCTGGGAACTGAGGATGTAGGCGCGATCTATGCCCGAATCTACTCGGGACTGGCTGAAGCCCTTAGAACCTTGGGAGTTGTGGCGGACTTCAGTGAGGGCGACGCGAAGAATTGTCCGAACTTGACAACGAAAGGCAAAAAGATTTCTGGCAGTGCGCAAGCGCACAGGAAGGGCGCGGTGTTGCAGCATGGCACGCTTCTGGTTGACGTTGATTTGGAGAAGATGTTTAGATTGCTGAAGGTGCCTTGGGCTAAGACATGCATGGAAGTTGTGGGAGTGGCTAGAGATAGAATCACGTCGATCAGCCGAGAGCTTGGTAGAACTGTGTCCACGAACGAGGTTACATGGGCACTTGCTAGAGGCTTTGAGAAGGCTTTGGACATCAAGCTTGTCGAAGGCGAGCTTAGCACTTATGAACGCAAGCTAGCTCAAGAGCTGTGCAGGCGCAAGTACGCGACCGAAGAATGGAACATTCATGGCTTAGACGTTCACGACCCGTAGATGCGCACGTGAGGATTTCTAGCCCGCTATATTGTTTTGAATCTTTCCATGAGGTCTTTCGGGAGGTTTCTGCATTTCTATTGCGCTGTTTAAGCCTGTAGGTTGTTCAACCTTCCCGCACAGTCTGCCAAAAAAGGGTGGCGTACTTCTGCTTATTTGCTTTCAGTTCTGCATTTGACGCCTTGAGGCGTGTCTTGGATAATGATGCCCATGCCTTTGAGTTGTTCTCTGATTTGGTCTGCGGTTTTCCAGTCTTTGGCTTTTCTGGCTTCTTCTCTTCTGTTGATGAGTCTTATTGCTTCGTCTGGAAGCTTCTCTTCTTTTTTGATGTCTCCGAGCACTCCAAGAATCTTGTCGAAGTTAATCATAAGTTCGTGGACTTGCTGTGCCTCCTGTTTGCTTAGCGTTTTGTTGTCTAGGAGGCTGTTTGCGTCTCTGACGAAGTCGAAAAGCGTTGCTAACGCCACAGATATATTCAGGTCGTCGTCCATTGCCTCGCCGAAACCCTTCTGCACACGCTCCATGAGTTGTTTCAACTTTTCTCCTTCACCTTTGCCGTCGGCGTCCAAGAGTCTATGCATGAAGTTTGTGAGCCGGTTTACGGCGTTTTTGGCGCCTTCTAGGCCTTCGAACGTGAAGTTGAACTGTTGCCTGTAGTGCGTTGACAGCAGCAGATAGCGTATAGCCCTTGGATTGTGGCCAAGCTTCGTCAGATCCCTCACGGTGTAATAGTTGCCGTATCTTTTGCCCATGCGCTTTCCTTCAACAAGCAGATGCTCTGAATGTAGCCAGTAGTTCACAAACTTCTTGCCCGTGGCCGCCTCGCTCTGGGCAATTTCGTTCTCATGGTGTGGGAACATGTTGTCCACGCCGCCCGTATGGATGTCAAAGGTTTCGCCCAAATATTTCATAGACATGGCTGAGCATTCGATGTGCCAGCCGGGTCTGCCTTTGCCGACGCTGGTCTCCCAGAAGACGTCTCCATCCTGCTCGTCCCATGCCTTCCAAAGCGCAAAATCTCTTGCCTCGGCCTTCTCGTATTCGTCAACCTTCACTCTGGCACCAGTCTTGAGCTCTTCAGCTTTGAATTTTGAGAGTTTTCCGTAGTCCTTGAACTTTGAGATGTCATAATATATTGATTTGTCCTCGCCTATGTAGGCGTAGCCTTTGTTCACGAGCTTCTCGATAAGGGTGACCATCTCTGGGATGTGTTCAGTCGCTCTTGGGTAGTGCTCGGCTCTCTCGATGTTGAGGGTCGTTACGTCTTCGAAGAAGGCGTCAATGTAGGGCTTCGTCTGCTCGCTGAGCGAGGTTCCTTTCTTTCTTGAGGCTGCAACAGTTCTGTCATCCACATCTGTTACGTTCATTACCTGCGTGACCTTGAAGCCGCGGTATTCGAGCCACCGCCTGAGCAGGTCTTCAAAAATGAAGGTTCTGAAGTTGCCAATATGGCCAAAATCGTAAACCGTAAGACCACAAGTATACATTCTAACCTTGCTAGAATCTAGCGGAACGAACTTCTCCTTTTCACGGGAAAGCGTATTGAAAAGCCGAATCTCGTTTGCTGAAGTGTTCATGGATTTTCGCTTAGAAATAGAAGTGGAACATATTTAAGGGTTCTATACTGAGTGTCTAGTCGTATCTTTTCAACTTTATCATTCTTCTGAAGCTTCTGAGCTCGTCGGCCACGCTCCTAAGTGCTCGCAACTCCTCCATTGTGTCATCGAATTTGAGGAGTTCTTCTTGGACTTTTTTGACATAGGTTTTGGTTTCGTCCATTTGGTTCATCTTTGGTTCTGTGATTTGGAGTGGGAGGCTTTCATTGTGTGTTGGCTGTCCGCGGAACCATTTCCGTCATCGAGGAGAAAGGAGAAGGCTTCGAAAACGGAAAAAACGACTTGTAATGGCTTGCGGTGTAGCCTTCAACCTTAAGCCTCCACTGCTATCTCGTAAGACTTAAGAGATCAGCCAACTATAAAAACATTACTGAATAGAACAAAACTACAAACGGCAAAGGCAATCTAGCCTATGGCAAGTACGCCTTCCAAAACCTTCTTGTCGGAAATCTCCAACTGTTTTGCAAGCCAGCTCTTCAAAAGCGTAGTTGCCTTCGGAAGCTCACCGCTGTAAGTGATTATCTGGTTGCTCTTCAAGGCATCAACCTGATATGTCTTTTCTGCCTCTCTGTACAGGAATGAAACCGTGTCCGCCTGTATTGCTAGTGTCATGAAGTCTTCCCATTGTTTGCATCGTAAAATGACAGGTGGTCCGTGGGCTACTCTGGCCGGCATGTTTTCTTCTCTTCGTTCTTGCACCAGTTGCGGTGGTATGGCAGGTGCATGTTGCGGTGAGGCTGATAGGTAGCTGATCAGGTTCGTTATTTCGTCCTGCAGCGTGCCCAACCTTTCTTCAACCTTTTCGATTTTGCCGTTAAGTTCACCTGCGTCGCCCAGTTTGTCCGTTATGTTGCCAAGTTCGTTGAGAAGGCGGTCCAAATCCTTCTCATGGTCTTTCAGAACGTTGATTATGAAATCTAAGGCTTCTAATGCATCGTCTTTGGATGGAGACCTCTTAGACATGCCTCTCGAACTTCCTTAACCTAGTCAATGACGTTCTTTATAAATAAACGTAGCGAATCCTCAAAACGAATCCATACAAATAGGCAAGCATACTTATTGACAATATTGCCTTGCCTTTCTTACGGCAAAGCATGGTCTTTTCCATGGCTTACCAGATCCATAAACTACTGTTTCAATCTTCGTTTTCTGAATAGCTCTTCACCATCCATATCCATGACGTATCTCAAACTAGCTCGAACATATGCTTCACTTTAACCCCTGTCTCCCTACGATGGCAGAATGTCGCTTCATCAATGCTCTCTTTAGCCGCCTACAAACCAAGCTGAGGTTTGAGGCTTTGATGAGGCTCTGTCTTCGCAGGACGATCACCCACGCTATTCGTCCTCTTCCTTCACTGAAGGAAAATCATCCCTGCGAAGACAGACCCACCAAGCTCGAGAGGACATAAGATTGTTACTGTCAAGGGACGTTGGCCCTAGAAAGAACAAAAGCGCTGAGAAATCACTGTCTACGACGTTCTAGATAGCCTCCTTATCGAGTTTGCAGAAAAAAGTCATGAAACCCTACTCTCCACAAAGAATCAACCAAATAATAGAGAACCTAATGTGGAAAGCCGGCAGAAGGACAGAAACGAAAACTGATGATTTCGCCATTAGGTTTTGACTTAAGGTATAAACTTCCAATATCAAGAACGTCGAGTCTCTCAGCACAAATAATGTGTTGAAAACGTATTGCCGTAACTTTCTGTTTGGTTTCTGAATGGAATTGGTTAGAGTTTCCTTTTTGCTAGAGGCATCATATGCAATGGTGTTTATGGTAGGGCGAGGACTTCGACTTTGACTTTGTGGCCGTCTTTCAGTTTCAGACTTTTTCTTAGTGGTTCGGGGGCGATGATTTCGAGGACGGAAGCGTCATAGTGTGTTCTCAGAGCTGATATTATGGCTCCTTTGTCCTTGTTGCCAATTATGGCAGGATAACACTTCACGACGCCGAAGCTGCGATCCTCGCTCTTGAACCCTTCAATTTCAACAGCAGGATAGGCCTCAAGCTCAGATCGCGTCTTCACATCATAATCCGTCGTAAGCTTCAAATTAAGCGTCCCAGGATACGGGTCGAAACCCAGTTTCTCTATGAATTGTTTGCGGTACTCTTCCTTCGAGGTGTAGTAGGCGCCTTCGCCTAGCCCGGTGAAGACCACGCCTTCCAATGTTATCGAAGGCGGATATGTCGCCTCCATTAGAAGCCGCAGATTCGCATAGAGTTTCTGCAGCTCCTTAACACCTGTTTCAGTGATTCTTATCAGGCAACCTTCAGGCGTCATAGTTCGCTTAATCCAACTCTTACCATCTAGTTCGATCAAATAACGCGAGGCTGTTTGCTGAGATAAACCCAATTTCACAGCAAGATACTCAGTCGAAATTTTCGCTATCCGTCTATGTGCACCCAGCTCAGCCAGCTTAACCAAAGTGAAAACGTGGCGCCACGCGTAATCTTCAACCATTATGGTTCCAGCTCTCGTTAATCAAGTCGCGTGCAGTATATTTAAACAACTCGAAACTATCCTGAAAAGGCTAGACCGCGGGACAAGTGGCGTTAGCGCACACGAGAATATCCCGCAAGTCAACTACGCGAACAGAAACTTGCACAGGATCAGAAACCGCCACCGTGAACGAAACCATGTAAGTGCCAGTGCCACAATCCACAATTACCAAACCGTTTGAGGCGTTCGCCTGCATCCAGTTGCCGCCATCACCATAGAATACAACCACATCCTTGGCCAATGCCGGCCCGTTTTCATCGTTCAACACGCACGTTAGGTTCACGTTTTTCTCGCCACTGCCGAGGCTTGTGTAAGAGCTGCTTACGCCGAGTAATGAGGTTACGTTGGCTGCATACTCCGCAGTGACCTTAGAAGCTACACCGTAGATCTGAAGCGTGAAGTCTGTGCACGCGCTTGAGACGCCCTCACCGTCTGCGCCCCACGCGATGCGGACACCTGAATCATAGCCAGAACCATTGAACGTGGCATAGCTGAGACTGCAGATTCCGTATTGAGTAACACTTCTGACGGTCTGCACAAGCTTGCCGAGATTTGCAGCCAACACGGTATTTGTCCCGCCGCTGGAAGCGTTTGCCAAAGAACCTATCACGGCGTTTTTAGTGGCCTGCTTCAACACGAGAACGAAATTGCTGGTCGAGGGCGCATCTGCGTTGTCGGTTTCTCTACTTAGCTCATACACGTACGTTGTTGTTGAAGAAATTAGGATTGCGATAGCCAGAGCCGCTACTATCAGAAGCTGCCCCGAGTTTCCTCTTCTGCAGTTTTTCCTTTTGCTCATTAGGAGGCCACCGCCAACTCCATCCGCAACGTGTAAACTCGGCAAACTCTAGTCCTAGTTGTGCAAACATACTCAACATAAGATATTGACTGGCTACCGAAGGCACCGTTCGAGATCACTGCAGCGTTGACTTGCTGCATCTGTTCGCCGTAGACTGTCAGATTGAAAGTCGTGCCTGTCGGCAACGTCAAGCTGAGTGCCTCCCGCAGTCCCGTCCAGTTCGCGTCAATAATGTGGTCGCCCAGAGTTCCGTCGGAATCCAGCTTCATCAAAGCCTCAAGTCCAACTGAATCCAAATCGTCATGCGGCGCTCTTTCTTGTGGCACCGTAAGGTTTGCTGAAACCGTGAAGGCTGAAAAGATTATGAGCACAGCTAAGAAAGCCTCAACAATTCTGACTTGGCCACGGTTTCCTCTCCTCATTCCCTTGGTCCTCCAAGCCAGATCGAGCACTCATAGATGACCGAGTTGAGAGTCACAGGATACGTGTAAGCGAAAACATTCGAATGGGCCTCGGAGGTCGCGAAATCTGCGCCAAATTGAAGAGGAACCTGCGGGTAAGCCGTCTCCTCCACGAAGCAGGTCGTCGAATTGCCTCCGGTGGCCACGATGAGGATCGGGCTCAAGTCCGCGAAACGCGTTATGCTGTACGTGGCTGATTGGCTGTCGTTTCCAATTCTCGTCAATGTGGCATTGTAGTCGAAGGTGAAGGCGTAGACTTTTGACACAGTAATATTCGAAGCGACAAAAGAGGCTTTCAACGTGCAATTCAGCGGACTGAGCTTGAGAAGGGTGCCACTTGCATGAGGCTGCGTCGAATTGTGTGTAAAACGATAGGTTGCAAACGACATCACTTTCTCGTCATAGGCCGACCTAGCGAAAATGGCAAGCATCGCCGGCCCTCTTGTCGTGTTTGGAACGGTTACGTTCAACGAGGCTCTGCCGTTAGATGTGCGGGCGCTTGCTGTCTCGGTATAGTTCTCCGCAACCACGTAGCCCTTCAAGTCGGCGAGGCACGGTATCCCGTTCTTCTCAGTCACGATCTCAAAGCAGTAGGTCGTCTGAGTTATCTTCGCATATGTTGCAGTCAAAAGCACAGTGGTCTCAAAAAGCGGTTTTATCTCAATTCTGAATGAGACATCAGACATCTCGAGCGCTGAGAAGGCTTCTGCATAGCTCAGCGCGTAGGCGTTTTCGGTGTTCAGCCTTGTGATTTTGTCGATGTCCAGGTCGCACTGGACGATCGACCCTTTCTTCGCCAGGCCAAACGCCGTGAGGTTCGTTTGGTTGCTTTTTCCCCAGTTTGTCGGTGTGCCTTTATTCAGAAGCATGTACTTCGAAATCTGCCTGTACCTTTCGGCCATGTTTCCACCCGCTGCATGGTTTACATAGGGATAGAGCAGTTTCGAGGTGCTTGCCATGGCTGAGAGTACTAGCAACACCATTAGCGAGCATGCGAAGAATGTGTCAACTGATGCTGCTGGCATGTTGGTTCAACCTCTTGACTGCGCACTAACTTGGCGTTGAGACGATGTTGTAGAGTCCGCCTATCATTCCCTGCGAGAGGATGAGCGAAACGTAGGCTGTGGCCACGAGCATGGCTGAGTACTTGAAACCTGCGGCAAATGTGCCTTCATTGACCTTGCCCACGAAGAATCCTGAAAGCCAACACTGCAAAATTATGCCCGTCGAGAACAGGTTTATCTGGTCCTGCATCAGCCTCAACGGCAACGCCGTGCTTCCTGGAAGCGAAATCTGCGTCAACGCATAAACCGTCGACGCCACCATCGTGGTGGTCAAGGCTATTAGCACGCTCCATATGAAAGCTAAAATCACGTAAGGCCTCAAGAGCGACTTCTTGTTCGAATCAACATCCTTCTGCCGCTCACTGTACTCGGTCAACGTGTCAAGCGCCGAAGACGAACCGCCTCCGATCTTGATAGTCTCGATGAGAATCAGAAAATCAACAAGCACAGGCCATGTCTGGATCTTCCGCTCGACATTGCTGAAGACCTTCTTGAGAGACACGCCCCACTCCATCTGGCTTCTGACGAGACTCAACGTCTCGGAGAAACTGCCGTAACCTGTGCGTTTCGCAGCATGGACAATGCTTTTCTCGGGAGAAAGCCCAATCTTTCTGGCCTCAGTAACGTCCCTCAGAAAACTCGGCATGGCGTTCTCTGCACTGGCGTTGACTCTGGCGGCCTTCATGTAAACTATTGAAGGCGGAATTGAAACTGCCAAGAGGCACCCTGTTACCACGAGTGGAAAAACGTCTGGGCCTGCCAGCCACTGAAGCGACGGAACAAGAACTACAATCGCAATGAAAGCCGAGGCCGCTATCGTCGGCACTATGGATGCTGTGTAAGGCTTCCTCAGTCCTATTAGATTGCTTTTCCTCTCAACATGTGCTATCACCATGAATACCACCGAGATGAGTGGCGTCACGAAGAAGATGAGCACGCACACAACCGTGGTGGAGATGCCTGGAGTTCCGCTGGCCTTCAAAGGCTCAAAGACAGACGTTGTGGCAAAAATGATAAAAAGCACGTAAGAGCAAAGCGTCACAATCAACATCACCGCGTAGGCCTCCACAAGCGTGCTGAGCCTCTCAATCGAACGGATCGCCGCCGCGCTCTGCAAGTCAAATATCGACCGCAGCTTACTCTTCAGGTAAGCTACGATGCTTCCGCCGCTCCGCACAGATGATATATAGCCCAACAGGAACTCTCGGTAACCTTTCGACCTTGTCTTCTCAGCATGCTTTGCCATGACGGTCAATGGGTCATAGCCTAAGACCTCAACTTGTCTGACTATTTCCTTTGCTTCCTTCTGAAACGTGGGTAGCAAATTTATGCTCGCAAGTTTCTTCCAGCTCTCGTAAACGCTCACACCACTTGCCGCCAGTAAAGTGAAAAGTAACGCCACGAAAGGCAACTCGCGGTCAAGCTCGCTGCGAGTTTCGCTTGTAATGAGGTTCAACATCGAACCGAAAATCTTTGGCTTCTGCATCTGCATTTATAGTCTCACCACTTAGGGTTCTGTAGAAATTCTTTTTGGAAAAGCTGCGGGTTGTTGTAGTACTGGCTGAGAACTTTGTTCACACTCTTGTAGTCTCGGATTCTATGCTCAACCATGTGTAGCAACACTCTTTTTCGGTAGTCGATTTCCTCTACAAGCTTTTCTGTTGGGATGTCAAGGCTTGAAGCCATCTTTCTCAGCAGGTAGCTTTGACTAAGGTTTTCTTGGAACGTATCTGAAGACGGATTCCATGTAAAGACTTCTTGGAAATTGCTGGCGTCCCTTATCTCTGAAATGTTGGTGAACTTTCTGCTTGAAAGCCGCTTTTCAGATTCCAAGAACACAGGGGTTCTTACGTTTTTTACGGATATCACGCAATTCATGAGCGATATTATCGAAGTTGGGATGCTCATCGGTGGTTGCGTGAGTCTTTTGACGGCTGTGTCGACGTCCTCAGCGTGCAGTGTGCACAGACCACCGTGGCCTGTGGCGAGGGCTTGGAATAGCACATAGGCTTCTTCTCCACGCACCTCACCCACAATTATGAGATCCGGTCTATGTCTCACCGCTGACTTGATCAAGTCGTAAAGAGTGATCTCGCCCTCGCCCTCGACTCCGAAACCCGAGCGAGCGATGTTGGCTGTCCAGTTCTCATGAGGCAAGTTTATTTCCGCAACTTCCTCAACCGAGATTATTTTGTGACTTGGCCTTATGAGGCAGGCAGTCGCGTTGAGAGCCGTCGTCTTTCCCGCACCCGTCGCCCCAATGATCATCACCGACATCTTGTTCTCCATCAGAAGCCACAGGTACGCAGCTATACTCTCGTTAATGGTTTCATTATCAATCAAATCTATTATCGTGAACGGGTCTTTGCGGAACTTTCTAATTGTGTAAGCCGTGCCTGCAGGCGTCGTTTCCTTCCCAAATGACACGGCTAGGCGATGTTTCTCTGGCAGGGTGACATCGACTATCGGGAAGGCTATGCTTACGTGCTTTCCGGCCTTGTGGACTATGCGCATAATGAAATCATCAAGTTCCTGCTCATCTCTGAAAACGACGTTGGTCTTGATGTTCTCGTATTTTCGGTGCCAAAGAAAGATCGACTTGTTTACCCCGCTGCATCCGATGTCCTCCACGCCGTCGTCATACATCAGTGGGTCTATCTTCCCGTAGCCAACGATGTCTCTTTCAAGGTAGTAGAGCATCTTGCGCATGCTTACAGGAGTGATGCTGCCTAGGACTTTGTCGTGGTTTTCAACTATTTTGGGCAACTGCCGCCTGAACGATTCTGCAAGCGTCTCCTCTCCCTCAGGGGACTGGAGTTCAAACTCCAGAATGTTCCTCAGCCTGAAATATCCTTTGCGTTCATCCCGGGACAGAGGAAGCTCATCCAACACATACAGATATTCGAGTGTCTCTTCATTCTGCACAACTGCGGCGTAGGAGAATGGTGACTTGAGCGGGTAATATTCAACCTCCACGTAGCCTTCAGGAACGCTCCATTTCTTAACGTCAAGAAACTCGATTACTTCGCCCTCTTCCTTCATCATGTCCTTCAGATCGTCTTTTCCTCGTGTCTTGTCTTTATCTGAGCTTGAACGGACGTTCATTTTATGCACCTGTACTTGAATTTGACAGCTGTATTCTGGGAAAACCGGAGCTTGGGGCGCATGTGAGATGTGCGGCGCCATAGCCTCCGATGTAATTGCCTGTTGCCAAAATTTGCTGTGGAAGATAGACACGCAATTCCGTGTCTTCGACTGGCCGGCTGCCTAGACCACCTTCCAGCCAAGCCGTGACCGAATCGTTACGTAACTGCAGCCAATACTGTCTGTTCCCTATGAATGCAGGCATCTGGACGAAATTTTCAATCGTAGCATTCGTGGTCAAGACAAGCGTCACCAGCTCTGTGCTCTTTGCAGCCACGCGATCCATCAGATCCTTCAGCCGTCCAGTTTCTGATGAGCTTCGCAGGACGCTAGTGTAGGCTGTGAAGGACAGCACAAGCAATGTGCTCACTGCAATCATAGCGATGAAAGTGTAAAGATGGCTTGGCACAATTGCTGGCAAGCGTTACACCTCCGCTCTCTGCAACCTGACATTGCAGATTACAACCTCTAGATTTACAATTGCGCCTTGGGCAGAACTTGAAACAGGTAACCAAACGGTGCTTAAGCTTCCATCTAGAGTTGCCTTCAGCGCGAGGGACGCAACTGTGCTGTTGAACTCGTAGCGACTTGAGACCACAGTAACGCCAACGGAAGTCACTTTCAAATAGAATTTCTCACTCAGTGCTAGGTTGCTGGAAGAGTTGATATTCATGACGTTAACACGTATCAGATTAATCGGCTTGCCACTGTTTGTGCCAATGACTGCCACGGTTGCGAGAGGACGATAGCACAGGACGAGGCTTTGAGTGCTATTTCCGCCCGCAACATAGAGTTGAGTCATGCTGAACGAGGTTTTGTTGATGATTGGTCGTTCATCCCCACGTATGTATAGACCGTAGTCGCTAAGCTCCGACTGAACGAGTTGGTAGAAGGCCTCTCCGATTGAACTGTTGAACGCGATGGAGTTTACCGTGTGTTCGTCAGTCAAGGTCAGCGAAAGCCTCTTCGCATTGGCGGCCGTTTTGAAAACTCCGCCGCAGTCGTCCATGTATACAACTTTAGAAGCGCCAAAGCTCCACGCAATAGAATGTATTGAATCATCCAAGATCTGCATGTTCTGTTTCGCCACTGAGGTCTTCAGCTCGTTTGTCCTGGCGTTTATCTTCACTATCGCGAAGCTGTATGTGACCGAGATCAACGCGACCAGTGATGCAAAGAGGATCAGGTAGGTTATTGGTATGGCAAAAGCCCTTTTTGAGCGCAGAAATCTGGTATGCCTTTTGAAGTGTCTCGCGTGCAAGACTGTGCACAGTCTCCTCTCTAACATGCCTAACTTGAACTCTCCACGCAAGATCGAGATAAGATGGTGTGCGTAGAAAGAAACTACACATACATATTTGGAATCAATACTTAGAAGATTTTGCAGGAAGCTTATCTTTTGTCGTTTTCGGTTTTGAGAAATAGAGAAAAGAAAAGGTAGGGGAAGGTTTTGCTGTTTTACTGAGCAGCTTGAACGTTTGATTCTTTGTAGTATTGAGCGTTTGCGCTGAAAA
>CAYGYI010000008.1:0-19507 GCA_964354055.1 uncultured Candidatus Bathyarchaeia archaeon
AGGCTCACAGGCCAGAAATGAAGGCTGAACCTTGCTCAATAGTACGTGAACTCCACATTTATGGGCCTCTCGTGCCAGTAGGCAAACACTTAGCCAAGGCATGGCAACACAAAGGTTACGGCGGAATCCTGCTGGCCACGGCAGAACGCATGACGAAAGATGATTATAACTTAAAAAAGATACTAGTCATAAGTGCTCTCGGAACCAAAGAGTACTATATGCGGTTCGGTTACCAACGTGACGGAGCCTATGTGTCAAAATCATTGGGGAAATAGAGTATGACTGGAAAAGACGACGGTTCAGGCTACAAAGGTGAAGCCTTAGTAGCCATCAAGAAAGCGCAAGCAGAAATAGGCGACATAATACGCATAGCAAGAAAAAGTGAGACATACGAAGGAATTCTGATCCCACGATCAGAATCCGGCGACGAAAAACACATCGTAATAAAAATGAAGAATGGATACAACATTGGCATACGTATAACAACTGATGCGAAAATAGAGCGTCTAGGAAAAGGTGCGAAGCCAGCCTTTGCGGCGCCTGAGCCTCCAGAGCAGGATCAAAAACTACCCAAGGTTGCGATACTGAGCACAGGCGGAACAATAGCCAGTCGCGTGGATTATAGGACAGGTGCTGTTAGGCCAGCTTTGACGGCAAGCGATCTGTACAGCGTTGTTCCGGAACTGGCCAGCATCGCACGCATAGACGCCCGGATACTATTAAGCCTCATGAGTGAAAATGTAACACCAAAAGAGTGGACGCAGATAGCTAAGGCAACTGCGCAGCAGATAGACGAAGGCGTTGACGGCGTAGTGGTCGCTCACGGAACAGATACCATGGGATATACGGCTGCTGCACTCAGCTTTGCACTGCAGAATCTTCCTGTTCCAGTCATACTCGTAGGTTCGCAACGTTCAGCAGATAGGCCAAGCACTGACGCGGCCACTAATCTCGTCGGCGCAGTCACGGCCGCAGCAAGGGCACCCTTCGCTCAAGTAGCAGTGGCAATGCACGAAACAATGTCAGATAACGCCATAGCAATCCACATAGGCACCAAGGTGCGCAAATGCCACACAAGCAGAAGAGACACCTTCAAATCCATAAACACCACGCCCATAGCGAGAGTGCAAAACCAAACAGTAACCATGGTCACAGATGAATACAAGAAGCGCAACTCCTCCGATAGGCTTGTCCTCAAACCCAACTTTGATGAGAAAGTCGCACTAATAAAGTTCCATCCAGGCATGAGCCCCGCTTTGATCGACTGGTACGTTGAGAAAGGTGTCAAGAGCATTGTCTTAGAAGGAACAGGTCTAGGCCACATCGGAAGCCACTGCTATGAGGCAATCCGCAACGCAGTCAAGCATGATGTTCTGGTTACTATGGCCTCGCAATGCATCTGGGGACGCATCAACATGAACGTCTACGATACAGGCCGCGACCTGCAGACTCTGGGCGTGATCCCGCTGGAAGACATGCTGCCCGAAACGGCCCTAGTCAAGTTGATGTGGATTTTCGGCCAAACCCAAAACGTGGAGGAGGCAAAGGAGTTGTTGAAGGTGAACGTTGCAGGAGAAATGTCACCTCGCACGCTTCCGGAAAAAGGCGACCAGTAACAGGAGGAACAGCGGTTGAGCATTGACTATGAAAAGATCGGTTTGAAAGTCGGACTGGAAATTCATCAACAACTGAATACTCGTACGAAGCTATTCTGCGATTGCAAACCGGAGCTTTTCAAGGAGGAACCCGATACCACATTTCTGCGTAGGCTCAGACCCACACAGAGCGAACTGGGTCAAGTTGATCCAGCAGCCTACTTTGAGTTCCAGAAAGGCGTCAGAATCCGCTACGAGGCAAACAACGCCACATCATGTCTAGTCGAAATGGATGAAGAACCCCCTCATGCATTAAATCCAGAGGCCGTTGAAACGGTCCTGCTGGTAGCACTGCTGATGAACGCCAAGCCGGTAGACGAGGTTCATGTAATGCGCAAAACGGTCATAGATGGCTCGAACACCACGGGTTTCCAGCGAACCTGCGTAATAGCCATGAATGGAGAAATCAAGGTCGGCGGCAAAACTGTGCCGATCCAGCATGTCAGCCTTGAGGAGGATGCGGCGAGGAAGACAGGCGACGAAGAAGGCAACATAATACGCTATCGAATAGATCGTTTAGGCATACCGCTCATAGAGGTGGCCACGGCGCCTGTTATATATTCACCGAAAGAAGCAGAACAGGTAGCCCTTGCAATCGGCGGAATTCTCAGAGCCACAGGAAAAGCCATGCGAGGCTTAGGCACCATCCGACAAGACATAAACGTATCCATCCCCAACGGCGCACTAATAGAAATCAAAGGCGTCCAAGAACTCGAACTAGTCTCGCTCGCCGTAGAATATGAAGTCCAGCGCCAGCTCAACCTCATAAGAATCAAGAAAGAACTCACAAAGATCGGCGTCAAGGAGGACTTTAAAGAGGAGCTCACAGATGTCACAGAAATCTTCAAGCAAACAAAATGCAAAGTTCTCCGCAAGGCGCTCGACAGAAAACAGCAAATTCTAGCGGTGAAACTTCCCAACTTTGGTGGCTTTCTAAAGCGTGAGCTTCTGCCTGACTTCCGTCTTGGAACGGAGATGGCTGACAGAGCGCGTTTCTGGGGCAGAGTTGGAGGCATCTTTCACACAGACGAGATGCCTGCCTACGGCGTGACTGTAGAAGAAATCGAGGCTCTCAGAAAAGCCACAAAAGCCAAGCCAGAAGACGCAGTGGTTTTCGTAGGCGACAATCCAGAAAACGCTTGCGACGCGTTAAAGGCAGTTGTGGAAAGAGCCCGCGAAACATTGAGAGGCGTGCCAGAGGAAACCCGAGCCGCAAACCCAGATGGAACCACACGGTTCATGAGACCCAGACCAGGCGCAGCCAGAATGTATCCTGAAACAGACGTTCCACCTATACAGATGGTTGAAGAAACCATCAAAAAAACCAAGGCCAACCTGCCTGAACTCCCCGAGCACAAGTTTGAACGCCTAATGAAAGAATGCAAGCTCAACCAGAAACTCGCCAATCAACTCGTCAATTCTGAACACTGTGAGTTATTCGAAACTATCATCAGGGAAAGCGAGATTACACCAACTGTAGTGGCAGTTTTTGTAACTGAAACCCTAAGAGCGCTGAAACGCGAAGGCGTCAGTGTTGAGAGAGTCACTGACAATCAACTACGCGCTATCTTCAGACAGGTGGGTTCAGGCGAGATAGCAAAAGAGGCAGTGTCAGAGATCGTGACGTGGTTTGCGCAACACGAAGGCAAGACACTGCAAGAAGCCCTAAGCAGTATAGGGATAAAGATGCTTTCAGAAGAGGAACTTGCAGAAACCGTTGGTGCTTCAATCGAGGCAAACAGGAAGCTGATTGAAGAACGTGGTGCAAACGCGTTAGGACCGATCATAGGCATCGTCATGAAGGAAGTCCGTGGCAAGGCAAATGTTGCCCACGTAAGCGAAGTGGTGAAGCAGAGACTGGAGCAAGCATTAGAGAAGCCACGCAACTAGTAGGCACAGGAACAGCTCGTCGAGACATTGACTTCCAGTAGAGTGGACACGCCACAAAGTGATCTTTTTCGGCCTCAACCAGTTCTGGCTCGCGATCCGTGCATCCTTTCTTCTTTCGAGGGCAACGTGGGTTGAACCTGCAACCTAGAGGCACATTGATGGCTGATGGAACTTCGCCTTTCAGCTCTGTCATTTGCCTTTTGCGCTTGGGATCTGGAACTGGAATTGCTGACAACAGGGCTCGTGTATATGGATGTAACGGGTTTGAGAACAGAGACTCTTTGTTGCCTATTTCCACTATCTTGCCGAGATACATTACTGCTATGCGGTCAGATATGTACTTGGCCACGGCCAGATCATGCGTCACGAACAAATAGGTCAAGCCAAGCTCCTTTCTGAAACTCAGCATGAGATCGATAATGGTGGTTCTGAGGGACACGCCGATCATGGACACGGGCTCATCTGCCACCATCAATTCGGGGTTGAGGATTATTGCACGAGCCAACGCCACGCTGCTGTCTCTGTCCTCCGCTCAGCTGATGAGTATAGTCGTTGATGCGTTCAGATGGAATTCCAATTTACCTCAATACATCATAACACGTTTCAAACGAGTGACCTGCCGCACATTAGTGTCTGATTTAAAACCTTTTGTCCAGATTTGACTATGGACAAAGAAATTGGAGTTTGCGAAAAAAACTATAGTTACCTGTAGTCCTTTAACGAGACACCTTGTTCAGGCAGCATTCTGATGTTGGCTCCACAGTAGGGGCAAAGTTTGAACTCAAGCAACAGCGGCTTTCCGCAGGTTGAGCAGAGGTTTTGAGGTTGTGTTCTTTCTTGGATCTTCTTGACCTCTTTTTTCAGGCCAGCCAGTTCGGTTCTCATTTTCTCCATTCCTTCTTTCAGTGGTTGGATTTCCTTTACGTCTGCTCTAACGTTGCACATGAGATCCTTGACCTGTGCCAGTATTTCGTTGTCTGATTCTATGGTATCGTACATTGCGTCAAGTACTTCGCTCTTGTCCTCCAAGAGCTGCGTTTCAACTGAGCTTTGTTTCTTTGCGTCTGAGAGTATTCTGTTAAGGAAGGTTTCGACGGGGTTCTCAAACGTTATTGCGCATGTGATTCCCCATAGCACGAGGCTCAATGCTGCGCTAATCCAGAAATACTGTATAGGCACTATCGTCTGAAGCTCTCTGCCTATTAGGGGGTAGAGTTGTAGTAGCCTGATGGGATTGTTGAAGATTAAAACCGATGCTGCCTCTATCAAGTGCACCGTGGCTATGAATGTCAGCGAACTGAAAACCCAAACTGATATGGCTTTCTTGCCCAAAGAGATTCCTCATCTGTCCTCAGAATTTGTTCGCAAGCAATAACTATGATATCTTGAGATTTAATACGATGTTCCGAATTCCGATATATATCCGCATACGTAAATCCTAAAAGGAGTCACGTGCATCTATAGCGTGGGATTGAATTGCAGGGTAAGATACAGAAAGGAGAGCAAGACAGCTTCGCATTCCGCGTCAAAATGGGCGAATACGAGGTGGCTATCAACGGAACGCGAGATGAAGTTCTCAAAACAGTTGAAGATTTGCCGAAGCTGATGACCAGTGTCAGCAAGGCTTTCGAAATCGTGAAGCCGAAAACCGTCGCAACCCTAACTGTTAAAACAGAAGCGGCGAAACAGGAAACCAAAACGCAGAATTATCCAAAGATAGTGTCCAGCGAGAACTGCGGCGAGGCTTTGCTGAGAGTTCTGGGCACTGATTGGGGCAAGTGGAGACCTAGAACCCTTGACGAGTTGAGGGAAGCATTGAAGGCCAACGGACTGAGTTTCCCGGGACGAGCACTTCCAGGAGTCCTAATGGAACTGGTCAAAGATGGAAAAATCAGACGCTGGAATACTGATGCAGGTTTCGTCTACATACTCGCCGAAAAAGAAGTATTAGGCGTGAAAGGTGAAGCTGAATGAAAAAAGTCGAAACCCGCATAAAAACGCCTTTCGGCGAAATTATAATTGAAGGCGAGACTCCTCAAGAAATACTCGGTATACTTGAGACCTTTCCACCCGACTTCATGGAGAAAATCGCCAATTTCGTCACGAACAAGCTGATGCCCTCGGGCGTCCAGCTGAAGGGCATAGTGGAATTCACCACTGAAGGCCCGGTCGTGATCACTCGCGAATCACTTACACATTACGAAGCCATAGGCGTGACGTTGTACGCCTCAGAAGGCAAAAGGAACACTGCCGCACAGATACAGAAACTTCTGGAATCCAGTGGCATCAAGTGCATGGTTCCGGCAAGGCTAAACGAAATGACCAAGAGAGGCCAAGTCTTCAAACCAGATCCTAACAGACCCGAGTTCAAGCTGACAATGCAAGGCGAAAGATGGGTAGAAGATAACATTCTGACCAAACTCAGAGGCAAGATGACTTGACCGGCGCAGAAGAGCACGCAACTGCTCAAGTCAGATACAAAAACGTTGAAAAAACATTCTCAGGTAGCCCGGAACAAGTCTGGCTACTTATAAATAGATTCTTCACCCAGTACATCCCCACGTTTGAGGTTGCGCAGAAACTGGTTCTCAAAGTAGATATGCAAGAACTAGCCAAGAACTGCGAAGACATAATCGCGTTCTCGAAAGAAGGCTCAAACCTTCTGATCCCACGGGACAAGCTTACCGACAACGAGACGCTACTACTATGGTTGCTGGCAGGCTACATCGGGTTCCAGTTAGCCATGAACGCTACTGACACCATCTCAAAAGAGGAATTGCAAACAAAGCTTGGAAAAAACCCAAAGATCGCAAGTACACGCCTCGGCGAGCTGGTGAAGAATTCGATGGCATCCAAAACGACAGACGAGAAATACAAGATCACAACATTTGGCATAGTTCAAGCCCAGAAGGAGATGCTTCCGAAAATCAGAGCGAGACTAGGAATCTAAGCAACGTTTCATGCCTTGATGCCCTGGCGTTTCAGGCAGATAATTCTAGACTGTTTCTAATTCCTGTATAACCTTCGAGAGCGTTGAAAGAGATGCTACAGTTTTGTCTGGCTTGGCTTGCTCTTCCTTCAGGTTGCCGAGGTTTCTCGAAAGTGATACGAGCGATTTGTGGTCAGCCTCCGCCTCTTTGTCTCGGTCTGCTTGACTTTGGAAGAATATAGTTTTCCATCCTGCGTTCTTGGCTCCCCAAATGTCAGCCTTTAGGTTGTCGCCAACATGAATTGTCTCGCAAGGCTTCACTTTCTCATCTATGGCAACGCGCAGTTGCTCAATCGTGAGCTCCAATCCAAATGACTTCAAAGCTTCTGAGAGGTTCGCGCACCGCGCAGTCATCCGCCGTGAACTATATCCATCTCTCAAAAACCAGAGTTTCCCACAGGTCAAAGGTTACCGCCTTGACGAAATGCTTGTTTTGTTTCAATGCCACGGCCTTCACTGTGTTGTTGCTCTATGGCGGCCTCTTCTGAGCATATTGATATCTTCGCGATTTCCCCTCTCTCG
This sequence comes from uncultured Candidatus Bathyarchaeia archaeon, assembly GCA_964354055.1. Classification (GTDB taxonomy): domain Archaea; phylum Thermoproteota; class Bathyarchaeia; order Bathyarchaeales; family Bathycorpusculaceae; genus DATKKK01. The sequence continues at coordinate 7,057 of CAYGYI010000008.1, forward strand.
TCAACACGCCGTCTTTGACTAGGTCAATCAGTGCGTGGGCAACGGCTGTTCGGTCGTAGTGGAAGCCTCTTCTTGCCATTTCGTCGTGCACCTCGCTGAGACCTTTTGGCGCTGTGAAGAAGCCTTCTTGCCAGAGCTTCTGGATCACGCCTTTGCAGGTTTCGGCTCGCGGAGGCTGAGGCGCTCTTTCGGTCATGAACGTTGTTTCTTTGAGTTTCTCGGTTACGGTTGAGAGTATCTTGTCCACCGTTGGCTGAAGCTGGTCTTCTTGGCATTCGATCTCGAATTCGACCTCGCCGACCTTCATCTTCACCCGTATGGGCGGTTTGGTTTCTTTTTCAGTCAATCTTTCACCTTATTGTTATTGTGTTGCGCATCTTGCGCATGCACAACACTTAAATACGTCCTCCATGGCTTATTGGCTATTGGTGAATCACTTGATTGAACAATACACTATTACAACAACACCAAAATATAACTTTCCACAGCCCACCATCGACACAACATTACCCCAACGCTTCACAGAACTCAGCATACATTCCCTAAGGCACGTGCAGAACCGCAGCTTTCAACTAAATCAACAAAACCTTCAACAAACCAGCGGCCTTGAAATTCTTAACGCCATACAATTCGAACCGCAACCAATACCGCTGAAACCCAGACGCGAAGCCTGCACCATCGCCGCCGTGGACACCTCAAACATCAAAATCGGCGAAACAACGACAGGAATACTCATCGCCGTCAGAGGCGCAACTGTCTGGAAGCAAAACAGAAGCTACCGGTATACGAGGCTTGGACCATTCGTGTTTCATATCACGGAAGAGAACAAGCGAGAAGTCTATGGCATGCTGCAAAGGGCGTATTTCAACATTCAGCGCGAAGGCAATCACCAAAGTTTCATGAACATCATGCAGATGCCCATGAAAATAGCCAGCCTCCTCGAAAGATGGCTACAGACCATGCTGTCGAAGACAATGAACAAGAGCCTAATACTTTTCGACGGCTCACTGACCTCAGGAACAGGCGATACCCCAACACAACTAATGAAGGAAATACTGAACACAGCAAGGAAAAGAGAGAACACCGTTCTGGCTTTTTCAAAAACGACAAACCTTCGAGTCAACGGCCAAGTGATAACAGACATGCTGCCTAGGCAGAATCCGCCGTACCTGCTTGAGATACGCGGCCTAGTCACTAGGCCGCCTTTTCTCATTCTAGGAAGCGTCTATGTGGCACGTTTCAACAAGGAAAAGTACGCATTCAGGCTGGACATAGACAGGGAAATCGCCTACCAGCAACGAGTCGAGGCAGTTGAGAAGCTCCTAGGAAACGAGTCGCTTTCGCAAAGCTACCCTGAAACGCTGCGACTGGCACACATTCTGTGTACGTTCACGGCAAATGAAGTGATTGCCATGCAGCATTTCGCAGTGCGCAAGTACGGATTAAGAATAATGGAGAGGCCCGACATGCATAGAGTGCTGTTCGGACCCTTCGGAAGAGGCGAGATCTACTCATGAAGCTGTACAAGAAAGAAGGCAACATCTTACAAATCCTAAGCTTCCCGAACGAAACAGTTGAGAAGGGTGATTACCTTCTTGTTGAAGATGCGGATGCGGGAAAAGGCCTGATAGTGCAGGTCATCGACGTGCAGTTTGCGAGCGTACCAGGAGTCCTTGAGGAGTTGCTTCGAAGTTTGCCAGATGGCGGAGAAGTGGTGCAGGGCGAGGATTTCGACCCGCTGGAAATAGCGCCACACATAACATACATCCAAGACGCTAGCCTCGTGGTCTGCAAAATCCGCGCAACCGTCGAAAAAGACAACCTGAACCCAAGCAGCTCATGGCTACCTTCACGCTCGCAGTCAACCATAAAAAAACTGTCAATACCGACACTACTGAAGCTGGCCAAGATGGAAGGCAAACTGCCAATAGTGCTGGGCGGAACGAAAGACTCGTCGCTCTTAACGATTGATGCCTCACTTCTAGATGGAAGGCTCAACATAATCACAGGAAAGAAGGAAACGGGCAAATCGCATCTGTCCAAGCTTCTGATGGTCAACTTAGTGGGCTATAAAGCCACGGTTGTGGTGTTCGACTTGAACGGTGAATACTCAGGTCTTGGAATGACCTCCGACGGCAAAAGAAACGCTTGCTACGACAAGATTCATGTGCTAACGCCCTCGCAGAACTTCAAAGTGGCCCTGAAGCAACTTAATCTCCACGTTTTGCTGGGTATCCTCATACACGCACTTCACCTGCCAGGCACTTCCGCTCGCGAGTTCAGACGAATATGGCAATCACTCAAAGAGAGAGATAAACTCACACTACACGAGCTAGGCGAAGCTATCCCCGCGTGGCAGTGTAACCAGCATGTTCGCGACGCACTGTTCTCAAGATACCATTCACTCATCAATTCAGGCTTCTTCACAGACAACACCGCTGAAGCCACGCTGCTTGACGAGGCCCTATTCAAGGCCAAGGAACAGGGCGGCGCAGTCATAGTCAACCTCCGAAACACTTCAACTATCGACAGACAAATAGTAGTCGAATATGTTCTCGGAAAGCTTGTCGAATCCCTGACCAGCTGGAAGCTGAAGGCAACGTTTCTGTTCGCTGAAGAAGCGCACTTGTATCTACGCGAAACCTACTGGGACGACATCGTCACGCGTATGAGGCATTTGGGAATATTCACAACCTTCATAACCAATCAACCTGACACAATACGCGAAAACATCTACCGTCAAGCAGATAACATATTTCTGTTCAACTTCACAAATGAACATGACCTGGATGCGGTTTCCCGTGCGGCCCGAGTAGACGCAGAGACTGTGAAATCAATCGCAAGGGACCTCCCCCCGCATCACTGTCTTGCTCTTGGCAAGGTAGTGAAAGACTTCCCAATGGTTGTGAGAGTGAAGGCCCTAGATATCAAGACAATGGGAGAAACAAGGCTCTTCTTCAAGGATTAGGATATTGTTGCAGTGCGCTAGCGTTGATGTTTGCCACTAGAGCATCTTGAGTTGGCTCGGATAGATTCTCTTCAAAAGTGAAGGGTCTTGTCTAGAAGGACTATTCTATTCGTATCTTAAGGCTTCCACTGGTTTGAGTTTCGAGGCTCGCCACGCTGGGTATAGTGCAAAGATTGCGCTGATTCCCACACCGAAAGCTAAAGCTAGCAAGGTGACTGTTGGAGTTAGGATTGGGGTTATTGTCATTCCGCCTGTGGCTGCCGCTTGATTTCCTTGCATTATGCCGCCTCCTCTGAAGATTAGCGCAACCACTTTTGCCAAAATCCAACCTGAACCTATGCCAATCACTGCACCCATCAAACCGATTATCACTGATTCGCACAGGAAAACTAGAAGCACAGTTCGACCTTTCATGCCCAATGCTTTCAGTATGCCTATCTCTCTTGTACGCTCCATCAAAGAAACAATCATGATGTTCATTATGCCTATTCCAGCCACCAGAAGCGAGATAGCAGCGATTCCGCCTAGGAAAAGCTCTATTATGGAGAAAACACTTGAGAGAATGTTGAGCACGGCCGTTGCAGACGTTACTGAGACTTGGTTGCTGAAACGTTCCTTTATGGTTTTAGAGACGTTATCGATCGTTGCTTTGTCGTCCTTATGTAATTTCACAATTATCATGCTGCATTCATCGGTGGCAAAGAAAATTTGAGCTTGAGAAATCGGAATGTAAACGCTAGAATCTGAAGGTCCGCCGATGCCGAAGCCTCCAATCTCTTTAAGCACAGCCGAAACGTGGCTTGTTCGGGTTACCAATTTCACTGGAAGTCTAGTGGCGTTTTTCCAGATGATTTCAACCGCATCGTTTGTACTGCACAGTATTGTGGTGTTTTTCCAAGGGTCACTTATCCGTTTCCCAACTACGACCGTGTCGTTTCCTGGGTTTAGAGATATGCTACCATTTTCAGCTACGAACGTGCTACCGTAAATGTCTGTGTACCCAGCGAAGTCCACACCTACTATGGTAGCGGTCACATTTCTCTCACCAGATTTGATGGAACCAACCTTTTGAATTACGGCTAGCGACATTTCGACATCCGTTATGTTGCTAATTCTCTGCGTGTCATTGACCAGCAATTTGAAACCAGAATTGCCTGCGCCTGCTCCGCCCTCTCCGCCAAAACTGAAGCCTCCTCCGGTAGAAATAATCAAGGTATCAGTGGCGAACCCTTTTTGAAGTTGCGCCGTTATGGTGTCCTGCAGACCCTGAGTAATTGATAACAAAGCAACAATGGCTGCAATGCCGATAACGACACCCAACGTTGTTAGACCTGCACGGAGTTTCCTCAGTCTTATTGCGCCGAAAGAATAGGAAAGAACATCTCTCGATCTCATATCAATTCACAATCTCCTTGATTATTTCGCCGTCAAACATGTGAATAATCCGCTTCGATTCCGCGGCCAAGCGTTGGTCATGAGTCACCATTATGATAGTTACATTTCTCTCCTCATTGAGCCTTTTGACCAAACAGATTATTTCGTTGGCTGTCTTTGAGTCTATATTTCCTGTGGGCTCATCCATCAGGAGAAATCGAGAGTCGTTTGCCAAGGCTCTGGCAATGGCGACCCGCTGTTGTTCACCGCCACTCAACTCCGCAGGTTTATGGCTAATTCTGTCCTTCAGTCCCACCACTTCAAGAAGCTCTTCAGCGCGTTTTCTTCTTGCAACACTGCCCACGCCAGCTATCGACATTGATAATTCCACGTTCTGTCTCGCCGTGAATCTCGGTATCAAGTTGAAGAACTGGAACACAAACCCTATTCGGCGCCTGAGACCTGCCAGTTGGTTATCGTTTAAAGTAGAAATGTCGATTCCCTCGATGAGCATTTTTCCGCCTGACGGCTTGTCAAGCGCTCCGATCATGTTCAAAAGCGTGGACTTTCCGCTTCCTGAAGGCCCCAGAATAGAGACAAAATCGCCACTCTCGACCTTCAGGTTGACGCCACGGAGAGCCTCAACCGGAACCTTTCCAAGCATGTACGTTTTCTTCAAATCAACCGCTTCAACAATCACTGTCACAAACGCCACTGCCCTTCTTTGTCAATTCTTTGGTTACTTACTTAGGAATCTCCATGAGAGGACTATGCCTATCGTTGCAGCTACAGCTGCGAATATTCCAACATACGTAAAGTCCAGAGCGAGCTGTGCCCAATCAGTGCTGAATATCAAAAGTTGTCTCACTGCGTCGGTTGTGTAGGTTAGCGGATTAACCTTCGCTATTGTTTGAAGCCAGTCAGGCATGAACTTTGTCGGGAAGAAGGCATTGCTGGCAAACATCAGTGGCAAATTTATCAGATTCACAACAGCCATCGGGGTCTCTATTCTCGTTGACCTTATGGTGATTGCTATGAAGATCGAAGACAGGCCCACGCATACTAGAAACATGATCGCGAAGACACCCAATACGTAGACCGGGCTGAAGCCTACTCCAAACTGGAGACCGAAGGCTAGAGCAACAAGTATTATTATGCCGGCCTGAAACATTGATCGCAACGTTGCCGAAAGGACCTTGGAGAATACTATTACTGCTCTGGAGACGGGTGTACTGAGAGCTTTGTTTAGGAAACCTAATCGTCTGTCCCAAACTACTGACATGCCGCTGAACATTGTTGTGAAAAGAGCCGTGAAGGCAATCATGCCTACGGCCATGAAAGAGAAATAGTCACTTGTTCCTAGCGTATTCTTCAGGATAGTTTCTGGACCTCCAGGAATATTTGTTGGCACAAGAGCGCCAATATTCATTGCTTTCCCAAGCAAACCCATCCATAGAATTGGCTGAATAATCGAAAGCAAGAATATTACAGGAGCTTTATACCATTTCTTGAGCTCTCGGTTTGTCAGAGCCCATATGCCATGAAGTTTGCTTTTGGAATTACCGTTCATTTCACTCATTGCCGAGCCCTCCTCATCGTCATCCTCTGCGCAGCAAAAGCCTCTCTAGATTCCTCTGCATCACGCATAGATTTGCCAGTGTATTCAAGATAAACCTCGTTTAGCGTAGGCTCTGTCAACGAAAGCCTCGTCACAGTATAGCCTTTCTTCCGCAAAGCTTCAATTATGAAGGGCGCTGTCACTTCACCGAATTCAGCTTTTACGCGATAAGTTCCATCTTCCTTTCGGACTTCTTTAACGTTCTCAACCTTCTGAATCAGCTCACGCACGTCCTCATTTTCTTTGATCGCCACAGATATCAAATCGCCGCCTAAACTGTGCTTCAGCTCTTCTGGAGGGCCGACCACCACAATTTTCCCGTGGTCGATTATGGCCACGCGGTCGCATAATGCATCCGCCTCTTCAAGATAGTGTGTTGTCATAAAAAGCGTCATTCCATAATTCTTCTTGAGCAGCTTAATGTAATTCCATGTGGCGGTTCGAGTCTGAACATCTAAGCCGAGTGTCGGCTCGTCTAAGAAGAGTATCTTAGGTCTGTTGATTAGCCCGCATGCGAGTTCTAGCCTTCGTCTCATACCGCCCGAGAATGTGGCCACCTTCTTATCCTTGAAGGCCGTTAACTCGACGAGTTCCAGCAGTTCTAATGCACGTTTCTTGGAGATCTGACGGGGAATACCGTAGAGGTCTGCGCAGAGAAGTATGTTTTCGATACCAGATAGGTCTTCGTCGGCTGTGTATTCTTGAGGAACGACGCCTATCACGTTTCTGACTTGTCCTGCCTGTTTGACTATGTCGCTTTTGAATATTGAAGCGGTGCCCTCGGTGGGCTTCAGAATGGTTATCAGCATGTTGATTGTGGTGGTTTTTCCAGCGCCGTTCGGGCCTAGGAAACCAAAGATCTCTCCATTTTTCACGCTGAAATTGATATGATCTACGGCTGTAAGGTGCTTGCTGAAAACTTTAGTCAATCCTTCAGCTTTGATCACTTCTTCACTCATGGTGTTCACCTTTCAGTTTTCGGCTTATCTTTTCAATTTTCTCTGCGGTTTCATTTAAAGCGCTATGCATCTCTTTTAAGGCTTGTTCTGAGAATTTCTGTTCCAATTCGGCGCCCAGCTCGAAAAATGCGGTCATTAACCTGCGCATAGATTCGCGTACTTCTGCAGTCTTCTCTGGAGGTATCCTGAACCAAAGTGCCCCCAAGAAAGGCGGTGGAAACAGTCGTGCCTCTTCTCTGAGCTTTTTCTTGATCGTTCTTTGCTCCTCAAGCAACGCCTTACCGTTTTCTGTAAGCTCGTAACGCTTCATCCCACTTTGATCAGATGACAGCTCTTTCACGTAACCGTTATCCTGCATCCATGCAAGTAAAGGATATACTGATCCTGGGCTTGGCTTCCAGCGGCCTTCAGTCATATTCTCGATTTCAGTGATTATTTCTGAGCCGGACATTGGTTTTTGGCTCAGGGATTCGAGAATATGATAACGTATGAATCCCTTTGGCACCATTGCGGTATGTTTCATCCAATGTTGCTTGTATGGGTGCATGTTTTTATCGCCATTGATATCGACAGCGATATCAACAGCGATATTTAAGTTTTACTGCAATGATCCCCCAAATCAATCGATGAGCGTTCCGATTTTTTCGCCTTTTATGGCTGCGAGCAAGTTCTGTGGTGTGTGGCCATTTACGACTGCAACTCTGGTTTTGCTGCGTTCCAGCACTTTTACAGCCTCTGGGTCGATTATTTGGTGGATCCCGGCCTTATGTTTGTCTTCTGTGAATATTCTTGGAAGGTCGGCTATGCTTAGGTGGTCTAATTTGACCGCGTCGGGGTGTTTCCTGGGATCTTTGTTGTAGACACCTTCTTGGTCTGTAGCCTTGACCAGCAGATTGGCCTTGACGCTTTCGGCAACTAGTGCAGCCACGGTGTCGGTGGTCATACCAGGCCTGAGGCCGCCCATGACTGGGATTCTGCCTTTGCCTAAACATTCGGCGGCGTCTTCGATTGTTACGGGCACAAGTCCACAACCTGTCTTCTCCAGCTTTTTTGAAAAGAGCAGAGCCAAAATTCGCGAGGCTGAAATGGCTATTTCATCCTGATCTTTCTCGTTGAGTCCCAGATCTTTTGCTGTCTTGATAAGTTCTCTAGCAAAGGCTCCGCCGCCTATGACTACAGCCATTTCGTATCCTTGCTCTCTGAGACGCTTCAGCAAATCTGCGTACTCGCCTATAAGTTTCGAATCGATCGGCGAAGCTACAACCGAACCTCCTATCCGTAACACTACACGCATGGTCTAACACTCGTCAAGGCGTATTATACGACGTTTTGCAGTTAAAACGCTTTAGAAAAATCTGCTCAAATTTAGTTGCGCCTTTGACTATGTGCTTGAATGTTTATGGTTTCTCCGAGCGTTGCTTTCATCCCGTCTGTGGCCGGAAGTGTAGGCACACCTGTCTCCGCTTCGATCAAATCAGCCTGCTTGGCCGGTCCTTCAAGAAGCATCTGCATCCCAAAGTGCGTCAGAATTGCCTGTTCCGGATGTGCTTGATCGACTATTTGTATGGCGTCGTTTGTGGTCATGTGTCCTTTCCAAGGCTTTCCAGCAGGCCGCATTACACACAGTATCAGAAGCCTGACGCCTTCGTAGTGTTTGCCTATGCCTTCGAAGTACTCTGTGTCACTGGTGTAGGCGAAGCTGCCGAATTCTTTGGTTTCAAATATGAAGCCCACGGTGTCTGGATCTGTGTGCCTTGCCTCAGTGGCTAAAATGTTGAGGTTTGCCAGTTCGAGTTTTGCGTTTGGTAAGGCCTCGACTGTTTGCTCAGGCATCTGCTGATGGTATTTCGAGATTGAAGCCTCGCAAACGCTGTTTCCACTCAGAACGCTTCTTACCGCAAACAGCACGCCCTGCTTGCGCGTCATTCCTTGCGTCATTGCCTCAATCAAAACCTCTGCGTCCGTGTAGTGGTCAGGATGAGAGTGCGAAACAAGAATCGCGTTAATCTTCTGCGGATCTAGTTTATCGTCTATCGAGTGTACAAGTGCTCCAGGTCCGGGGTCCAAATGCAGGTTCAAGTTTTCGCCGATTACTCTAATACCTGCAGTGCGCCTCTTCTGAGTTATGGTTACGAATCTGCCGCCGCCTGTACCGAGAAACGTGATCTCCACGTCGGGGCACATCGCGAACACTATTGCCGCAATATGATTTCAATCTTATGCCTGCGTAGGCCGGGCTTACTCAGAAAGCTTTTCCAGCTGCTTCACAATCTGCCGACACGATCTCATCGCAGCAATTGAGGTTTCATCATTCTATCTTCTGGAATTCTCACAGTCTAAGTGTAGACGCGGCTTCTAAGCGACAATGCAGGACAGGAATGTGGCTACTTCACGAATTTTGCAGGGTTTCTTTTGAATCGTTTCTTGCATTTCAGACAGCAGAAGTAGAAGGTCTCACCGTCATGAGTGATCTTGAATTTTGCTGTGTTTTCGTCTAGAACTATACCGCAAACTGGGTCGGTAGGCATTATCCTATTTTCAACCTCTCAGAGTGGTAAGCGATTATGGCGTGTATCTGCCTATTATCATTAACGGTAGACAAAGCCAAAGCGTAGCAAAAACGTAAAAAAAACAAAAAAAGATAGTTGACTAAAGGAAAGATGTCAGCTTGTGAGCTTAATATCTCCTTTGGTTTCTGCGTTTGGAATAACAGTCACGGCAGTATACGGGTCTAGTTCCGTCAGGCTTGAATGGGACTTCGCATTCTTTTCCGCATTCAGCGCAAACTGCCTTATTCATCTCTCTACTAGCCATTTCCTACTCAACTCCTATACTATTTAGCGCAAAAACGTTCCTTTTTTGCACACGCAGCATATCTAACAAGCCTGTATTAAACTTATTCATATGAAATGCCTGTTTCAAGAAATGTGTAACATGATGGGGCTTGTTTCGGAAGCCATGGCAAGGCTTAAGTATGACATACGTCATGTCTGCTACTACGCAGAAACAGTCTGTATAGCTCCAGAAACAGGCTTAGAACGCCCTTAACTGCTGAGAAATAGTCATAGTTGAGCTGTTCTAGGCCTCCGAGTTTTCCCTCGGCAGCTAAGTCTGGGCGTGAAGGATGAAAAATGGAGAAACAGAAGCTTTACACGATTGATCTGACTAAGGTAAAGGGGAAAGGGAACGTTAAGTGTCCAAAGTGTGGGGTTGAAATATCTCCAGACGACACATCTGAGGATGTTTACACTGTTCTGCAGCCCATAGTCAACGAGGACTGTTTGGAAAGGGTTGTCCTGCAATGCAACAAGTGCGGTAGCAAAATCAACCTAATAGGATTCAACAACGCCAACAACTAGTAGCCGTTCGAAATCTGTGTCCTGTCTTTCAGCCTGAGCATTTGTGGTCGCTTTCGTCTCGACCATTGGCGAGCTTTTCGCGCATAAATAAACGGGGATCACATAGAAGAACCATTGATCATAATTGTTAAATCCTCTGCAATGTTCCCTGTGTTGGTGTTCGCTAGTTCGAGGCATGACTGGAAAATGAAGCTTGACACTGTGATCGTGCGTTTCAGCGGCGAGATAGGGATTAAAAGCGAATGGACACGCCGCGCCTACGAGAAACTTGTTTTGAAGAACACATACAACGCATTGAAGCATCACGATGTTGAATATGAGAAGCTTGTACGCGTGCGTGGAAGAATCTACGTAAAGTCAGACGGCACCTCGGAAGTTGCTGAGAAGCTGACCAAGATTTTCGGGATTTCGTCTGTCTCGCCTGCGGCAAGAACCACCGCAGACATGGACAAAATTGCGAATGCCGCGGTTGCCGTGGCATCGGAAACGGCCGCATGTGGAAGCAGTTTTGCGGTTCGGTGCCACAGAGTAGGAGATCACGCTTATTCAAGTTTGGACGTGTGCAGGCACGTAGGAGAACAGATTCTTTCGAAGCTTGAGAAGCAGAAGCTGCATGTTAATTTGACGAATCCGCAGTTCACGGTTAATGTTGAGGTTCGGGAGACTGAAGCTTACGTATTCGTGGAGACGCTGCAGGGTGGAGGTGGGTTTCCAGTCGGCGCGCAGGCCAAAGTCGTGGGGCTACTGAGCGGCGGGATTGATTCGCCTGTGGCTCTATGGTTGGCCATGAAACGCGGCTGCACCGTGACGCCTGTGTACTTGGACAATGCGCCTTTAACGGACGAAGCTGCAACTGAGAGGGCCTTGGAGACTGCGAGAAAGCTCTTTGAGTGGTCGATAGACTATCCGCGTGAGGTCTACGTTGTGCCGCATGGCAAGAACCTGCAAATTATCATGGAGAGGGCGCCAAGGAAGTTCACATGTTTACTGTGTAAGCGGATGATGTATCGCATAGCTGAACGCATAGCGGAAGCCGAGAAGGCTGAGGGCATAGTGACGGGCGAGGCCATTGGCGAACAGGCAAGCCAGACGCTTGTCAACCTGCGAGTTCTAGACGAAGCCGCAAATAACTACCCAGTGCATAGACCGCTGCTAGGCTTTGACAAGACTGAAACGGAGGCGCTGGCAAGAAGAATCGGCACCTTCGAAACGTCGATACGCAAGGCAAAAGGCTGCACTGCCGCGCCGAGCCAGCCGTCCACGCAGGCGAAGCTGGAAGCAGTGAAAGAGGCAGAAGAAGAGCTCGACACGGAAGGCATGGCTGACGAATCAGTCAAAGCGGCCAGAGTAGTCACAGTTTAGACCGTCGAAGTTTATTAGCAGAAAACGTGGTACTTACTACTGTTATGTCGTCGGCGGATATTGCGGTCGGGGTGTTTCGTAGCCTGGAGAATGATGATCTAAGGGTACTGCAGGTCATTGAGACTGCGATGAGCAGACACGAGTTCGTGTCGAAGGAGCAGATAGCGAAGTTCAGCAAGTTTGATTTAGCACGAGACACGGATTTCAGGCTAAACAGGCTGGACAAGCTAGGCCTGATCTACCGCATGCGCAGAGCCTACGTCGGATACACGTTGAACTACGCAGGCTACGATTGCCTAGCGATTAACGCGCTTGTCAGAGCTGGCGTGCTTGAGGCGTTTGGCAAGTCGCTGGGCGTGGGCAAGGAGGCAGATGTCTACGACGCTTTAAACCCAAAGGGCGAACGCATAGCGGTGAAATTTCACAGGTTGGGCAGGATCAGCTTTCGCCAGACCAAGAGAAAAAGAGACTATACGTCTGAGTCGGCAAGCTGGTTGTTCCAGTCGCGACTTGCGGCTGAGAAAGAGTTTGAAGCTTTAAAGCTTGTTCAGCCGTTTGGGATAGCTGCTCCTGAGCCGATTAGCCAGAGCCGTCACGTTGTGGTTATGGGCATGATCGATGGTGCGAAGCTGGCGGACTGGAGCGAGTTTCCACACCCAGAGAGAGTTCTGAAGCAAATACTGCGCAACGTTAGAAAGACGTTTTTGATGGTGCGTGTGGTTCACGGCGACCTTAGCGAGTACAACATCAGTTTGAAGTCGGACATGCGCATCCTCATCATCGATTGGCCGCAATACGTCACGGCAGATCA
>CAYGYI010000009.1:0-19208 GCA_964354055.1 uncultured Candidatus Bathyarchaeia archaeon
GATTTGACAGGAGTAGTTAGCTTGTCTTTTTGTGTGAGAGGTGCCGTTGGAGGAGAGAAGGTGGAATTTGAAGTTGGTGGGATAGCGGGTCTATATGGAGATTCACTTCAGCCAGCTGCCTCAACTGGAATAGTGAACTTGACTTCAAGCTGGCAAAGACTGAGCATCGATCTGTATGATAGAAACGTTAGCCGTGTTATTGGGGGTTTTTGCTGGATTGCAAACAAGACACTTAATCCTAATGGCTCGACCTTCTATTTGGACGATATTGTATACGAGTATGGATATGTTGATGGCACGATCTCAATAATGCAACCTGTAGTTTTTCAGGAATTAAAAGCTGGTTTAGAGTATACCGTGACTGTCAAAGTGCGTAACATTGGGAGCATGCCCATTAGCGAATTTAATGTCAGTCTGATTTCCAGCTCAGGAATAGTCTTACTTGACTGGAAAAAGATCTTGGTTCTTGAACGTGACACAACAGAAAATGTCTCATTTGAGGTGCACCCTGAAGGGATCGGTAGTCAAACAATCAAAGCTATGCTTAGTTGCAGGAATGAAAGACTAGTCGAACATGAAATTGAGGTAAGTGTTGTGGAACCCAATCTTGCCGACTTGCTTCACCGGAATTTCGCATCGATTCTCGTCGCAGTTATCTTGTCTGTCGCGATTGTCATAGCTTCGTTTTTGTTGCGCACTTGCTTCAATAGAAAGATGTGAGACCAGCAGGGGATTATGAGCTGAATTCCAGGTTGTCAATCCAGATAGTTCCGGACATATCTTCCCATTCGAAAACTATCTGCACCTCTTGAAGATGGGTAAGATCTATTCCTTGATTTGTAAACTCACCAAGTGGTATGGTTACCTTTTGCCAGCTTGTAGTGATTTGCACATATTGTCTTATGATTACGCAAGCTCGATTTGTTCCGTCGTCTAGGTATAGATTCGGTGTTTCCCTACCCTCTGCTCCTTTAATATAGAAAGATATAGTGCCAGCAGCCGAAAAGTCTAGGCCATTGAGCTCTGTTGTCCATCCGCTATATGTGAATAGATTTCCGGTGACACCTGAATATGATATACTAAAAGCTGTGGAGTCTGAAAATGTATTGAAAGTATCATAAGCCACGTTAATCGTGCAGTTTCCGTTCGAGAATGATCGGATGGTGCCACCTATTAAGTTCTTTCCATTTCTTCCTTCGAAATCATCAACAATTATTGTTTCAAGAGTTCTTTCAAACTGAATATTATCGATGCAAATCTCACCATATTCACTGTTCATGCAGTTTTCGAAGCAGAAATTAAGATTCTCTATGGTTCTCCAATTTTGGATCTTGGTAAAGGCACTGAGTGGTACCGTTACTTTTTGCCATTCTTTTGTTACTCGTGAGGATAGATAGCGTTCGACCAAAAGCTTTGACTCTTGCCCAAACCCGTCTTTAATGCCTACGAGCAGAGTTTCACCGCCTTGTTTTCCTTTAATCCAAAAAGCCAACGTTTGATACCCGGTTAAGTCCACATTTTCTAGCATTGTGACGTATCCAGCATAGGCGTTCTGTTGGAAAACATCATACTTAATTAAGAGAGAATGCCCGGCATTGATCTGATTTTGGATTGGTTGTTCATCGGTGAGTAATGTTTGGACTTTACCTAAACCTTGGTTGTCCGTAAAAGTAAACATGCTCCCTTTAAGTGAGTTGATGTGTTCGTCATCAAAGTCATCAACTCCTAGAACAATGTTGTCATCTTCTATGCTGGCTTGTGGGTTTTTCCAGATACCGAAGTTGTCGATGTAGTAGGTTGCGCCTTGGTGGTTATGCCCGAATTCTAGTTTCATGTATCCTGTTATGTCCCAGTCTGCCATGATCATTTCTTCGACTATGTAGTTTCGTGTTTTGGTTCTCAGCATTTCGTAGAGGTTGAATTCCGCTGTGTGCCAGTTGTTGTCTGCTATTACTTCTTCGATTTTGCCTATACCAGCCATATTCACGCGCTTGTACTTGTATTCTTTTGAGTCGTCAGTGAATTGGATGTCATACCATCTACCGCTAACCTTCACTAGGAAATTCATTTCCACATCTTGGGGAATCTTGTAGTCGAAGCGAACTAGCGGGTATTTTCTGGCGTCGAAGGGTGTTTGGCGAATGTTTGATGCGAAGTTTCCTCCGCGTTTTTTGTTGGTTAGTCTTAAGCAATAAGTTTCGCCTGGTGTGGCGATGTTGTCTAAGCTTATAGTGGCTCCTACTTCTCCGTCTCTGTTTGACCACTCGGCTAGGCTGTTATCGAAGGTGTTCAAGAAGAGGTATGGATCTTGTGTGTTTTCTTGCGGCGTGGGTTTTGCGGGGGATGGTTCGTAGATTGCAGAGCCTTCGTTGAGCGAGTTGCTGGCTAGAATTGCGGAGTAGGCGATTTTTGGCGTTATTTGTGTTAAGGTTGTTATTAATGTGTCTTCCTCGTTTATTCTTTGTGTTGGAAGGTATTGCCAGCTTTTGGCTTCCGGGTTGTAAGTGTAGATGCCTAGATTGTCAGGGGTAAAGCCTTGCAAATCTTCGTTTGACCATTTCATTTGTAGAGTTGCTGGTTTTGTGAATCTCTCGCCGGGTTCTCTGAACTCGTAGATGTTGCCGATTAGTTTGTGTGATGTGTCAATTGGGACTGTGGTTTTTTCGGTTGGTTTGATTGAGATTATTCGGAATGAATCCATGATGGATTGTTCTGTTACTGTTAGGATTACTTTGTGGTCATGGCTTAGTGCTGTGCCTCCGAAAGCGTTTGATATTACTCTGCCAACTTCGACGGTTACTCGGTCTTCGACTGTTTCACCGTTCTTGCCGATGACGACTAGCCTGAGAGTATAGACACCGTGTAAATCTACAGGATGATCTGGAGGATAAGTTGGCAAGTATATGTATTCCTTTAGGCCAGTATCCCAATTACCTAAATTACCGATAATCGTTATATCTGATGCGGTGGACACTTCGGGTAGACGCAAGTTCCTTGTCTGTGGTTTTTTGGAACTTCCAATATACATCCAATTTTCTGGGTTACTTCCTTTTCCATAATCTAAACGATATTCCTCGAAAACCGCTCCCCCAGCAAAACCAAATATCGGAACGCTTCCTCTGACCAGAGAGCTTTCAAAGGGTATACTTATTTGCGCAAACAAAGCTTGAGTCTCAGCGGCTGTTTCTGGAGGACTTAATGTAGAATCTGATGGGTTTCCATTTTCAGGCTGCTGGATGAACGTCGGGTCCCCAAATTTCCATCCAAAAAAGAACCCTGAGGAGTACCCATAAGAGTAACCTAAGGATATACCCCATGAAGCACCTATGAAAAGCCCTATCCCAGCGATACATATGTTTGGTCCAATCCATATGCCTTTTGAAAGCCCAACTGAAGCCCCTATAGACACACCGGCAGAATGCCCCACGAAAACACCTATAGAGGCTTCCCATCCGCGACCTCTTCCGAATGCCCACTTTTGGCCTAAAGGATCAATGAGATTTACTGGGTTGTTTTTGACGTAGCTATACAGGTTATCTATTTCACCGTCTAATCTTAGCCGGTCTGCCGAAATGAATCTGCCGATGCCTGCGGCATAATATCGAGATCGACAGTAATATAGAAACAGGTCTTCGTCGAATCTACTTCCACAAAATAGTTGAGGATTGCCGACTGTACTAGTTTCACAAGGATGGCCATAAGCAGTATAATGATAGGTTTCGATAATGCTTTCAAGGTTATCTGCAAGGTTGGTTGCGCTTCCCAAATCATCATGGACATAGTAATAATTCATGCCTCCTTTTTCCAATTTGAGAATTTCATCTATGAACAAACCATACACGTATTTTGCCATTATGGAGCCATTTTCATCGACCTCCATGATCACATGCTCTCTGTCGTAGAGATAATTTGTACTGCGAGTCAAGCCTTTCTTTTTAATCCTCCTGCCTAGAAAATCATAGTCAAAAGTATACGTGCTTTTTGTGATGGTTGCTTGAATTAGTTGATTTTCACAGTTAAAGAGATAGGAGTCCTTGTCATTTTCAATAAGGTTTCCATTTTCGTCATATTCATACGCGACTCCTCCAACTGAAATGTATTGATCCAGCTCGTTCACTGTATAGCCAGTAATATTCCCTCCTTCTGTAGCCGATATCCGATTTCCAACCATATCGTACTCATACGTAGCAGATGAACCATCGGGATAGGTAACGCCAACTAGTTGATATTTTTCATCATATTTATAATGGTGGGTTCCTTCCAAGGTTGTCATCGTTACTCTATTACCCACGTTGTCATAGGCATATCCCAAGCTTGAAATGATCTCGCCGTTTGACTTGCGATTAACAAGTTGCACCAACCTACCATCTCCGTCATAATTGTAAACCGCGTAGATCCCGTTTTCAAGACACCTACAGATTATCCTCCCCGCCTCATCGTAGGTGTAGTTAGCGATAACGTGATCTTCCGAATCCCTGATTTGAGTTAGCTGATTGGACTTGTCATAGACAAATCTCATAATGCTTCCATCTGGATAAATCATTTGAACTCTGTTGCCAGTCGCATCATAAGAATATTTGACAAACTTGTTTCCAGGATAGCTTACTCTTGTATTTCTGCCCAATAAATCGTAGTCGTAAGATATTTCTCCATTTTCATCTACAACTCGAATAAGATTGCCTTTTTCGTCATAAGCAAATGCCACATTTGCTGAGTCTGGGTAAATCTTCTCTATCAACGAACCATTATGATCGTATGAGTAAGATATTGACTGCGCTTTTCTATCTGTCTCGTTTGTCAAATCACCTAATTCATCATACCCGTATTCTTCAACGGACCCATCTGGGTAAGTTATCTGTTCAAGGTTTCCCTTGCTGTCGTAGCCGAAAGTAGTCTTTCTTCCCAATGCATCAGTTACACATGTTACCTTATTGAATCTCTCTTCATAAGTGAAGCTCGTAATACCGCCTAAAGCATCACACTTAGTGAGCACATTTCCTAGGTTGTCGTAGGTGAAACGTGTTTCACGACCATTAGCATCTACAAAGCGTACTAGATTGTAGTTTGTGTCATAGTAGAACCGATGAGTGTTTCCTACGGTGTCGGTAATACCGACAAGTTCGTTGTTTTCACCGTAGATATATGTAGTCTGGTGGCCAAGCGAGTCTTCAACCGTAACACTTGGCTCATTTTCATCATAAAGATACATAAGCTTGTTTTTCCCACTTTCATAGTACTCTGATGCCAACCTATCATTCGCATAGTATTCAAAGAATGTGCATCGGCCCTCAGCATCAGTCATATTCACCAAGTTCTGATTAGAGTCGTAAGCATACCTCGTAACAGCTCCAGCAGGATCTGTGACGGAAACTAGATTCCCAAAATCATCATACTCATACAAAGTCATCCTTCCTATCGGATCTGTAATGCTTGAAATTCTACCTTTATTGCTGTAGCCAAGATAGGTGATGTGACCTGTTGGATCGATGATCCGTGCCAACAACCAACCATCATAGACGAATGTCATCACATTGCCGTTCAGTTCAGCAATACTTACGAGTTTGCCTTGAGCGTTAAATGTCTCGATTAGTCCATCTTTATATCTTCTTTGGAAACCACCATCCAGCAGTATTTTCAAGACCCTATGGTCATAAGGACTCGACTCATAGTTTTCTTCTGATTCCAGAACATACCAAGAATTACTTCCGTCTCCTTCTTGAATCCTAACTGAACCATCAGGATACCTAATCAAACGCGCATCGTAACTGTGGGTCCATCCGTAACCAAATGCTCCATCATAACCAGAGCGGACATGGTAAGATCTAGCCAGATTAGTGGAAAGCCCTCGCCCCGGAAAACTAACATCAGTCACACTCACTAAAACATTCTTAAAAACCGGATCGCACGAAAGAGCAACAACCGTGTCGGAGTCCATAGTGTCTCTACCAGACTTATCAGCCAACACAACAGACACCACATAATCATTCGCCCTACTCAACCCTGCAGTATCCCAAAACGCAAAGTAGTTAACTCCATCCTCAGCTATGCTGAGGTTCATTAAGCCAGAATCATAACCTGTAGAATTGGAACCGATTTGCACAAATCCATAATCGAAATATGCGGTCGGGAAATTTCCAAAGACATCTGTTCTGACCATTGCCCCAATTTTATAATACCCACCAAAATCGTCAAACACGGAAGTAGCCACACGACTTATCAAGTCATACTCTCCCAAAGCAACATCAACGAATCTAAACCTATCAGTCGATTCAACGAACACGGTCCCCAGAAGCAACAAAAGAAACACGAAACACTTCATTGAAACCGTTAAAGCCTTCACCTAATCCCTCAATGTTGCTGCTTAAACTGTCTTATAAGCAATATACGAAGCCTTCATTTAAAACCGTTTTGACGCCTGAGCATTGCCAAACTTCGTAGTCTATACTTCACAAACAGTTCTGAGAAAACATAAATACGTATTACGAACATAAGCATCATCGCATCAAGGTGAAAATCATGAAAAAGACCGCACCTATCATATACTCAGTCTTGATTCTCTCAGCGATTCTTTTACCAACCGTTATTGTGCCCGTAAAAGCTTCCATACAAGCTCACAACTGGATTGGAGCTGAATATAGGGGATATGATGAATTCCATGGAACCAATATTACAGCCTTTGAAGCCGGATCACCCGCAACCCTCTCAATCTCCTTATACAACGACTTCTGGCCTGACTGGTGGGGATGGTATCTCCCTGTAAATGTTTCAAAGGTACTAGTCAGCTTTGATTGGGGAACCAATTATACTTCAACAGAAGTCACCGAAACCGACCCCGCCAGACTAAAACCCCTCGAAGTGCGCACATTCCAAATCAGTTTCACAGTTCCTAGCGAAGCAGTCGCATCAAGCCTGATAGCCCATACATACGAAATCACAATAGAACACATAAACTCCCAAGGAAATTTCACAGGTTCATGGAAACTATTCGGTTTCAACTTTGCCGTGTATTCCATAGACCAAGCGACAGCTCGAAGGTATTGTACAATGCTAGACGCGATCTTGGACAATCCCACACCATCACTTCCAAGCGACTCGACAAAACTACTCTCCAAAGCACAGAACCAGACGGCAATGGGCAAAATGTATTATGGTCTCGGCAGCTTCGCTCAGGCAAAGCAGCAATTCGAAGCAGCATTGACATCCGCAAACAATGCGCTTTCATTAGAACTTACAGACTTTGACCGATCTAGAATGAGCTACTACAACGCATTTACAGTGATTTCCTATGCTTTCTTGCTAATCGGCATTGGCGTAATACTTATTGGCATCGGAGTCATAATAAAACGAGGAAAGAGTCCCTAAAGAAGAAAACTGCACCGAATCTGCGAGGCGAACAGATTGTCACACAAGCAAATTAACATGTTTTACACGCTATTGCTAGTCCTTTTCGTGATATCACTCTTGTCAATCGTGGCTAGCCTGCTAATCTGGCATTGTATGGCAAACCCATCTTCTCTTGGCCCCATGTTTACTCCACTTCCGGTCCCACCCATGCCGCCGGCATGACTGTCGACATTCTGAACGAGCATGTAGAGTGCTTCAATGAAAACAAGTCATTGGTTTCTCTTACTGTTTTTCGCACTTCTTTTCATCCTTAACATTTTTGTCGGTATATCCTTAGTAGATTGGTCGAATATTGTCAGTATCGCACAATTTCTGATAATGGAGTTTGTTAACATAGGAGTTGCCTACAGTCTAACAGAGTTGGTTCTATCTCTTCTGTTAAAGAAGAAGGACTTGCCAAAGCTTCAAGAACTTGCTTATAGCCCATCAGTAGCTTTGCTATATACCACATTCAACGATGCAATGCCAGAAATGCTGTCAACCCTAAGAGAACAGACCTACGAGAACTGCGCCGTATTCATACTAGATGATTCAACAGACGAACACAAGAAGAAAATCTTAGACGATAGTGGCTACGCAATAATCAGGAGAGAACGAAGAACTGGATATAAGGCAGGAGCATTGAATAACTGGCTTTTCAAGTACGGTGATGAATACGAATACTTCGTCGTTCTGGACAGTGACAGTATGTTACCCAGAAGCTTTGTCGAAGAAATGTTGAAATACGCTGAGCATCCAGAGAACGAACGTTGTGCCATTTTCCAGAGTAAGACTGCCATTTGGAACGCAAATCGTAAATTCACAAAGGCTGCGGCAATTGCCATGCCAGTCTGGATGCACAAAATGGAGAGGTTGGCCAACGAGTGTGACATGGTCCTTCCTTGGGGGCACAACAATCTTTTCCGCACGAAGATTCTGAAAGAAGTAGAGGGATTTGAGACTGATTTCGTGTCTGAAGATTTTGCGACTGATCTGAAACTCATCAGCAATGGTTACGAGTGTAGATTGGTTGATGTTGTGTCTTTTGAAGGAACACCTGAGACAGTAGAGAGCTTGACGAAACGCACTATCCGCTGGGCCAGTGGAGCCCTTCAAATGCTGCGAAAGGGCGGAGACTTTTTGAAAGGTATTCCTTTTCTCACTGGCCTGTACTTATTTTGGACAGCATATTTCTACCTAGTTTGGGTCGCTTACATTCCGGGAATGTTGTTGGCAATTTGGGGGCATCAGACAAGCTATGGCGATGTTCTCTCGCTTTTGGATGGGAAGTATCTCTTGAGTCCTATAGGTTTGTTTCAACTCGTATTAATCTCATTCTACGTTGTATATTTCGTGTTTCTCAATCTGCCAATTGCACTAAAGTTAGGAATCACAAAAGACTTCATGAAGAATATCCCATTGAACGCAGCCATAAGTTTCTATTTGATGTTTCCACTTGTCAGAGCACAACTCGAGGTAGCGTTCGGCAAAAAACCTTCTTTTGAGGTCACCAAGAAAGAACATGTTAAGACCTCGCTGGGCGAAATATTGAAGAAAATGAGTCTTCCTATTTTTTTTGCCGTACTACTTCTAGCTGGAGCAATCAGAAACCCTGTCGCCCTCGTATTCAATTGGTTTTGGTTCCTGTTGTATCTTTCGAGCCCATTGGTGATTTATTCAGCCCAGAAATGACACGGAATCGTGCGAGACGCACACTCATACATACGCATTGATCGCGCTCGTTTTGTGACCGGAATATACTAATGCAAAGAGAAAAAGAGAAGATTTGGTGAGGTCTCCGGTTGCGGAGCGCTTAAATCCCACCTTTCTAAGTTGAGGTTAAACGTAACGGGACTCTGCGACTTTTGAGAAATGCACTCGCGCAAATCACCTATCCTTCTTGGCAAGTTTGTTTGTGCGCGCTACGCGAACCGCCTCCCGATCGATCGTTGAATTACAACCACAATGCTCTTCTATTGTAATGCCTAGGAAGTACATGGAGAGAGGTACTATGTCAACAGAAGATGATAGTACGCTAAAGAAAATGGATGAATTGAGGACTCAGATCACGAGCTTGCCAAATTTTGTGATGTTCTTGGCAAGATTTTCGTCGATTGATCTCGCTCTCGAAGCACTTAAAAGAGTGTCATTTTTCGAATTCGACGGTGTCGGCATAATTCTTCCTGATCGCATAAGGTATGGGCTTTTCAAAATGAAGGATGGTGCTATTGTAATCATCGGTGGCACATTGTCAGGAAAAGAAAGAGTTGAGATATTTGAACTGTTTCAAAAATTCGGTCACGTTGAAGGTGTTGCCTTACCTCGGGAAGCAGAATAGGTAAATGACGATCGATCGAAGAGAGGAAAGAATTAAATCGCGCGCGCATTCTGATCTCATTCTTGTATTTCTAATCTCTAACATTCTAATTCTAATCCAAGGCATCGCTTGAAGCTGCGATAGTGGTACATAGTAGGGATATTCTGAGAATTCCAGCGCGCGCGATTTCAAAAGCGGGTCATGCAAGTTCTCGTCTGATAGCTAGTTTTCCGTTTTTCATTTCTTTGACTATTTCCCATCCGTCATCAATATGGGATAGAAGCTTTTTTTCATCGACGATCTTGCTTTCATACTTCTTGTGGTTATCGTAGTCTTTTTCCTCTCTTTTGTACTTGACTATCTTGGTTTCTATTGGTTTGATGCCTAGCTCCTCTCTCATGATTTTTCCAATAGCGTCCATTTCTTCCATTTCTGGTTGCCTGTTCCGCAGCTTCTGGATTTTCACTTCAAGTTCAGCTATGCCTAGGGACTGAGCGAAAGTTTTTATCATCTCGACTTTTGTTTCCTTCGTCACCTGGGACGTTGGGCTCCAATTCAGCTTCATGTACCTTTGTTCTAGGACGTCGGCGTTTGCGTTGTGATATGGCTCTTTTGAACTTGAAAGTGTGTGGCCCATCAAGTACTCTTTGTCGTCCTCAGCCATCTGGCCTCCGTCAGCATATCCTGCATCGAGTACTGCCCTGAAGCTTTTGCGGAGGCTATGAAAGCGGATGTGGCGCCAATCTCTTATTCTGGCCCTCCTTGCAGCTCTTTTTATCAGACGTTGCGGGCTGTCTTCGGAAAGCGCACTGTTGCGTGATTTTGGTTGTGAGAATGCCTCGTACGGTGTGAAAAGGGGTTCATTCTCGCCTATTTTGCCCTTCTCTATCACTCTCCATTCCAAGTAATCTTTCAATGCTTGAGTTGCTTCTTTTCCGAAGAAAGTATAGTATTCAGCGTCTTCTTTACATGCTTGGGGTATTCTTTGCCTGAACTCCGAGTTTACATGAATTCTTATGGGTATCTTTCCAGTCTCCAACTGCTCTTTGATGTCTCGGTGGCAAATTGCTCTGATGGCGGCGTTGCGGAGACCGCTTTGAAAAGCGCACAGGATTATGGCTTTTGCTCTTGCATCGCAATGCTCGGTAATTCGGTAGACTTCTTCTTTTGTTGGAACGTATTCCATTCTTCTGCTTTTGCGCCAATTGTAGTCCTCTACATTCAGTCTTTCAACGCCGTTATGTTTGAAGAAGCTTCTCAGATAGTTCAGAGCCAAGTGTGCCGTTCTTGCCTTTCCCGTTTCATTATACCTGTCGCAGAAGGCTTGAACCTTTTCAGAAACGCTGTCGTTCGACAATTGAAGCAATTCGTCTGGGGTGAGTCCGTGCCGGATTTTGGCAATCAACTCTTCTTTGCGCTCTGGGGGAGTGAGCCTTTTTCCAAGTTCAGCGTCCTCGTCTGCCCTCAGGTTTACGAAACGCAGAAAATAGGACATCCACTTGAGATAGGCAAGTTTGGTTGAGTATCTGTCTCCCCTGCGCCGAACGGCTTTGATCCACCTGTTGACGCAATCATAGGAGCTCGTGTTCCATGCGTCATCTAGATCCAGTATGCGTTCAAACAGAAGTCTATGTTCGCTCACAGGCTTTCAATAATATAGTGCGGAACGGCTTATTTAAAGGCTACCCCGCCGCTGCATGGCGGTTTAATCCTGGCTACCCCACCCCGCTCCTTTGAGATTGAACGGCGGTAACGTGCAATCCTTTTGCTAAATACCAGCCGAGCATATATTAGTATTCTCATTGCAAAAACGTTTTAGTACAGCCTGCGCGTTATCGAGCTTGGTGCAGACGTATTGAACAAACCCTACATCCGACAGATCTCGAAACCCTCGCTCAAGAAGCCTGTTTTTGTGCAGGGACTTCCAGGCTTCGGCAACGTCGGCAAAATCGCAGCCCACCTACTTGTCAAATTCTGCGGAGCGAAACCTTTCGCAGATCTGTATTCGCCTTCATTTCCAGACTATGTTTCAGCAAATTCGAAGGGAATCTGCCGCCTGCCACGTTACGTATTTTTCGCTGCACCGATGAAGACGAACGATTTCATCATAATGAGCGGCGACACGCAACCTTCGTTTGACGATGTGGCTTCCCACTATGCGCTTTGTGATGAAGTGTTGGATTTTGCTGAAAAGCAGGATTGCAGTTTCATAGTAACGTTGGGCGGAGTGCCTATCACTGAGGAGAAGAAACAGGTTTACGTGGCCGCAACGTCGTCTAGACTGGCCTTGGAATTCATGGAGAAGGGCGCCGTGATCTACAGCAAGGGCAGAATTGTGGGCGCCACAGGCCTCATGTTGGCCTTAGCAAAAGACCGTGGCATGGAAGGAATAAGTCTTCTAGGTCCAACAAGCGGCTTTCAAGCCGACCGTGGCGCAGCGTATTCCGTTTTCAAATTCCTAATGAAGGCACTGGGCAACGAGATAAAGGAAGGGTTATAAGAGAAAACGCAAATTTAGATCACAGCTAGAGTGTGGGCACATGACTGAGGAAAGATCGGTAAGCAAGACGTTCCTGTTCATAGTCGCAGCCTTAATGGTTTTCGCCGGACCAACATACGTGGTCTATGCGCTCTCCAATATGATAGATCTGGATTACTTTGTGTCGGCAGGCGCGGGCTTTGCGATTTTTGTAGTGGGCTTGATTCTTTTAGTTCTCATGGTCAAGAAGAAAATCTTGGCCTGAAAATCAGAACTGTTTTTGCCTCAGATACCCTAGGGGTCATCATTTTTCAGACAGGTAACTTCGTCATTGGCAACAGTAGAATCCGCGTGGTCAGTATTAAAAGCTGTTTGGTGGTAGGCTCGAAGTCAGCAAAACATATAACATATGCTGGTAGATATACCAGGTATGCAAGAGGAAAAAGAGAAGAAACTCGAAGAACTCATGAAGAAGAACGACGAATCAGCCAAAAGAACCACGATAATCCTAGAGAAGGAAGAAAGAGAATTCATAGATTCACTTATTAGAGAAGGAAAGGAGCCTGGAATAAAGCCGCTCATATCCAAAATGCTTGATGTCTACCGAAGCATGATGGTTTACGACTGGCGCTTTCCAGGCGAGTACTACTGTGGCATAAGCCGAATCGCCTTCGTGAACGTGGAGCTGATGAATATTCTCATCCAAAATGTGCCTAAAGATAAATGGGGCGAAATCGGCAAAAAGATGGGCGAGGCCACAAAGATCTCAATAGAAACCACAATCGACGTACAGACAGCCAACCGCGACACTTGGCCAGACGTCTTCAAACGCCTGCGAGTTCAGGGCTTTGGAGACCTCTATCGAAAAGACAAATACCTGCTACTAAAAACCCCCTACATGGACCAACCAGAGATCTGGGCTGGCTTTCTCGAAGGCTTGCTCGGAATAGAAGTAGATGTGAAGACCTCTGCTCAACCATTTGTTTTCGAGATAAAAGAAAAACTCAAAGAAACCGAGAACAAGTAAACAATTATAACACCAGAAAGCCAAAGACTCTATAGGAGCGTTCTGCAAGTGCCTCTGCACGAAGCTATGCTCTATCAGAAAGCGCAAGACAAGAAAGTCAAGTGCGATCTCTGCGCGAGGCGATGCCTCATAAGCGATGGAAGTACAGGCTTCTGCCTCGTGAGGAAAAACGAGAATGGAAAGCTTTTTTCACTCGTCTACGGCAAGGCGATTTCTGCATCCATAGATCCCATTGAAAAGAAGCCACTCTCGCATTTCAATCCTGGCGCGCTGGTAATGTCGATTGCCACGATGGGCTGCAATTTTCGCTGTCAGTTTTGCGACAATTGGATGATAAGCCAAGACGAAAAGATCGCAGGCAAGAATTTCCCGCCAGGGGAAGTAGTCAAGGCGACCAGAGACAACGCCTGCCAAGGAATAAGCTACACATACACTGAGCCCACAATCTTCCTCGAGTACGCCTACGATACCTGCAAACTCGCGCGGCAAGTAGGCTTCTTCAACACCTTCGTAACCAATGGCTACATGACGCCCGAGGCAGTGAAAACTATTGCGCCCGTACTGGATGCGGCAACAGTGGATTTCAAAGGCGGCGCAGATCCAGAGTTCTACAAAACTTACGCGTCCGTGCCTTCAACCAAACCGATCTTTGAGGCTCTGCTGGAAATGCAGAGAAACGATATACATATAGAGATCACAAACCTCGTGGTGCCCAAAATTGGAGACTCGCTGGACAGAATAAAGGAACTTGCGACATGGATGAGAGATGCACTTGGCAAGAACACGCCATTCCACTTGCTACGTTTTCACCCTGACTACAAACTGACCACGATGGTGGCCACGCCAGTAGAAACACTGGAAAAAGCCTACATGACCGCCAAGGAAGCAGGACTCAACTACGTTTACATCGGCAACGTACTTGGACACCCAAGCGAAAGCACCTACTGCCCAAACTGCAACGAGCTAGTCATAAAACGATACGGCTTCGAAATCGCGAGGTGGAACCTAGCGAAAGACATGCGCTGCCCAGTGTGCGGAACCAGCATCCCAATCAAGGGTCAACTGCACTCAGGTGGCCACAGCTACCCATACACCATACTCTAGAACAGAAAACCCATTCAAGAACAAACTCAAATGCAGAGACTGCTCCGATCAGATGTCTAGGCTGTGCTGAAAGGCGAGGTTGAAGAGGCTATTGTGTGGCCAAGAAGCTGGTCTCGGAAATCTTGTCAAGTAGCGCGTGGGGATCTATATGCGCTAATCTTTTTGCATAATTTTTGATTATCAATATGAATGAACTGATTTTTTTCATCAATGGGTTAGTTTCTTATGGACCCATTGACTCTAATCCAAAGTTAACCATCATCCAAGCCAACTCGTTGAATGTGAAACAAGATTAAGTCCATAGCCAATGAAAGGAAGTCAAGGCGAAAGCTATTTCTTGGAGCATGTTCACTGCTAGAAGGCGGAAAAAGTGAAGCTAGATGACGTATTGTCCTGAGTGTGGCGGCGAAATGCAGTACATGATTGGCACAAAGCATTATGTGTGCAAGAGCTGTGGCTTGTCAGTGACGCAGCAGGAGCTTGTGGAGCTTAAAGAGAAGTTGAGACCGAAGACGGAGACGCAGGAAGAGGAGCAGCAGAACCGGAAGAAAGAGTATTTGAAGTGGTGGCTGAGCAAGAAGAAGTAGGCACTGCACACGACTTTGTGGATAGAACATTAGCAAACAGCATAAAAGAGCAGCCCCTTAATCGATTTCTGTCTGTCAGGTGGATTACTATGAGTCGGGAACTCGAAATATTGTGCATAGGTAATGAGTTGTTGATTGGGAAGACGCTTAACACGAACGCCTTCTGGATTGCCAAGCGCGCCACATTGCTAGGCATGAATGTCAAACGCGTAACCATCGTTGGCGACTATGTAGATGAAATAGCGACAGCCATACAGGAAGCTGTTCGGCGAAGGCCACGATTCATAATTACGACCGGCGGATTGGGTCCCACTTTTGATGACAAAACATTGGAAGGAATTGCCGTTGGTCTTAAACAGAAGCTGAAGGTCAACGAGGAAGCCTTGGGAATGATAATCAAGAAATATGAAGAGTATTTCGGAAAGAAAATCACGAAAAACGAATTGACTCCTGCGAGAGTCAAAATGGCGACTCTTCCAAAGGAAGCAAAGCCGCTTTTCAATCCTGCAGGAACAGCTCCTGGAGTGCTTGTCAACACAAAAGAAACTTTTCTTGTGGCGTTGCCGGGTGTTCCTCCGGAAATGGAGGTCATCTTCGAGAATTCAGTTGTGCCTTTGCTCAAAAAGGCGGCGGGAAAAATGGCCTTCTATGAATTGAGCGTTCATGCAGATGGCATTGTGGAGTCAGCATTGGCGCCATTAATTGACAGCGTCATGCATGATAGCCTGGATGTTTATGTTAAGTCGCATGTTTATGTGAAAGGTCAACCTGAGTGTGAAGGGAAGAGGCCGGGAATCGAACTGCATCTCTCGACAACTGCGACGCATGCTGAGGCGGCAAGAGAGAACCTGCAAAAGGCGGCAGCTCAACTGACAGATATCATTGTGAAAAACGGCGGGAAGGCTAGACTTCAGGATCTTGCCAATGGCTGAAATGGCGGATTCTGTTGGCGGAAATGAAATTTTGCGGTTGACTGAGCCTTAAAACTGTTTTTTGATTTTGATTCTCGGTTCATAATTGCCATAAACCAAGCTTGCCACTATTCCCTCCAGATTGAGATGAAGATCAAGCCTTCGACCGTCCTGATTTTGGCAACGATGCTGCTTCTGGTTCAGTTTTGTGGGTTGATGCCTTGCGGGATGGCGGCGAGTTACAGTGGTTCTTTTCAGTTGCTGGAACATCTGGGAGGCTCAAAGGATTACAGGCTAAATGTGGCGATTTCGCAGTCGCTCCAAGATTACTATGTGGAAAAAAGCCACAGGATGAGCTCGGCTAACGATTTCGGCAAGTTCGTTACGCCCTACGCTTTAGAGCCTATTGCAGACTGTTTGGGAGAGATTTACAGTGATGATGAAGACTTTGTCAACGGCGTGCTGATGATCGTGCATCAGATTCCTTACGAGGTTACTGCGTCCTCAAAGTATCCTGTCGAAACCATGGTTGACAATAAAGGAGACTGCGACCTGCTCTCCTATATTGCAGCCTCAATCATCAAAGCTCACGGCTTGGACGTGGTTTTGCTCTATTATGAAAGCGAATCACACATAAATATTGGCGTAAGACTTTCTCAAACGCCAAATGATGCAAGGGAAAACGTCTTCCACGTAAGCGACGGAAACCTCGTGTATTACATGGCTGAATGCACAGGCGGTAATTGGCAGACAGGGTGGAGGGTTGGTGAATGCCCAGACACGCTGGAACAAGCATCTGTGCAAATCATCACGCTTGAAGACTGCGAACAAACCGCACCTGGACAGGTTTCGGCGAGTTACAGAACCCTCGTCTCCTCGACACTGTCATTGGTTGCCTCACCTTCGCCGCTTATGCAAGGAGGCATGATCACAGTGTCAGGACAGATCTCACCGGCTTTGCAGAGCAAGAGAGTCACGCTCTACATTAAAATAAATGGTATGTCGTGGACAGAGCTGGCAACGGCTACCACAGATTCGGATGGGCGGTTCTCAACTGCTTGGATTGCAGATACTGCAGGTATAGGCTATGTTCGCGCAAGCTGGCCAGGTGACAGCGAACATGCAGGTGCAGACAGCCCAACCCAAATCATAACGGTATTGTCCACTTTCTTCATCGTACTGCTTGGCGTCACCATAATGCTGGTTGCAGGCGGCGTCGTTATCTATGTGATTTCAAGAAAAGCGCAACAGGGAGCCTTAACCCCGCAACCGCCCGAAATCCCTACGTGACAGAAAGAGTTTTTACCTGCATGCCATGGTGATGATATTCGGACCTGAAACAGTTTCAGACGATCAAGGTGATCATAGCATGTTGATATTGTTTCTAATTGGGACAGCTGGATCTGGCAAATCTAAGCTTACCGCAGCTTTCGGCGAATGGCTTCAGATGTCTAAACAGAACGTTTCTCTGGTGAATCTGGACCCTGGAGCTTTGACACTGCCTTATTCGCCTGACGTGGACATTCGCAACTACGTGAATATTGAGGAACTGATGCAGAAGTACACGTTGGGACCTAACGGCGTGCTAGTGATGGCTGCGGATTTGATTGCGGATGAGATTGAGCAGGTTTCGAGGGAGGTTGAGGATCTCAAATCTGACATTGTCCTGGTAGACACGTCTGGCCAGATGGAACTGTTTGCCTTCAGGGCAAGCGGTCCCTACATTACTAGCGAACTCACAAAGGAAACTAAAGGTATAGTATACCTTTTTGACGCTGTGTTTTCAGTCAATCCTCAGAACTATGTTTCAAACATGTTTCTTGCCACGGCGATTTACAATCGTTTTCTGTTACCCCAGATGTATGTGCTATCGAAATGCGATTTGCTTCCGAAAGAGGAGGTGAGCAGGATTGTAGACTGGTCTGCCAGCCAAACCGCGCTGGAGGACGCAATTGACCAGAAACTTGAAGGCACAAAACGCCTGCTCAGCAGAGACATGGCAAGAGCAATCCAGCATCTTGGCCTCAAATTCCCACTGATCCCCGTTTCAGGGAAAACAAATGATGGCATGATAAACTTCAACACCGCCGTCGAGCGCATTCTGGCTGGAGGAGAAAAATACACTTACTAGAAACGCTCGCCTTTCAATCATCTTTCAGAAGTGTCCACGCCGCTGCCACAGCTCCATACTCAGCCTTCTTTCCATCGTCAGCACTACCTATGATAATTGCATCGTTTTCCTGCGGGTTTAGGAGTCTGATTATCTGTTTGGCAACTTCTGGAAAATCCTTGGCGACGTCGTTGCTTACTGAAGGTATGATTAGGTGCTTGTTCTTGAACACCATTGTTGTGACGCTTTTGGTTCCCATCATGATGGCAGCGTCTCTTTGTTCCATGCCTGATTTGACTTCATGGCCACGGTTTTCTACCAGAACAGCGTAGTTATGAGCGGCGAAGGCTAGCTCGTTTTTTCCTATCTCGGTCTTTCTGATGACTGAGGAATATTCCTTCCAGAGTTTCGTGCCCTTGTCTGTAAGCGAACAGCCTGCCTTCGCTGTATCGATCAGTTCTGCATCTTTGAGTCTGCTTATTATGGTTCGGATGACGCCATCACCGACTTGTAACGCTTCGGCCAATCTGTTTCTGCCGACTGGTTTGCTGGCTATGAGTTCGAGCGTGGCCAGCAGATGAAAGGTCGTAAAAGTGGGAGATGGTCCTGCGGCTTTCTCATGTGTTAGTTTTTCCAGAACCTGTTTGAACGTGCAGGTCATGCGTTCCACAATGATAGTTTGAGCAGTCAGTTAATTAAAATTGCTCATAGATTCAGCAAGCACTCGTAACTCTGTCTGCGCTATTTCTGCCTTACAAAGTATTCTCTGACGATGCCTGCGGTCAGCGCAATCAGTCCAACTGTTAGGAGGTAGATGAGGGGGTAGATGAAAACTGAGAGCAGAGTTTCGTAGGTTATTGTTGATGGCATCTGTGGCGTGAAGAATAGGGTGATCCATATTATTACGAATGTGGCTATGCAGCTTATTCCGAGGCCGACGGAAAGCCCGTGAAGGAAACCGCTTCGACCAGGCTCATAATCATGCCTTTCCTGTCTTTTCTCTTCAGGCACAGATTCTGCAGTTTCTTCTGCAGACGCGTACTCTTCATGTTCAGCTTGTTGCGACGCCTCTTCGTATGTCTCTTCTCCGATTGATACGGTTGGTTGTACTTCTTCAGCGACCATATGATTCCCTTCTCTGCTTTTGTCGCGTAGAAGGCTAATAAGACTATTCAATCGTGGATTCTAATCTCGAATACGAATCCAGGATATGGAAATTGAGAACGCTGTTACTTCGCAGATAGCTTCGGTGCCAGTTGTTCTATTGCGTTCTTGAGCTTGTTCCATTCC
>CAYGYI010000010.1:0-18298 GCA_964354055.1 uncultured Candidatus Bathyarchaeia archaeon
ACACTTGAAGATTATGGAGACTCAAGTGGAATCGTGCAAACATGAGTTAGAGGCCACGGGCATGTCAGCTAACCAACCCATTGAAAGCCTGAGGCTTCAACTGTCAGCCATCGAAGACAGAATCTCAAACATGAAAGGCGAACAGGAAGCTGCACAGAAGAGCACGCAACAAGATAACAAGAGAGTCTCCTCGCTGACCAACGAAAACAAGTGTCCGCTCTGCCTGCAACCACTCACTGAAGAATACAGAACAGATTTGGTGCAAAGGATTCAAGACGAGAACAGCCAGCGCCAAGACCTGATAGACCAGCTTCAACGCGACATTGAGGAACTGCAAAAGATCAAGAACAAGGCCAATCTAGCATTGTCAAGCCTACAAACAGTCATTCCGAGAATCGAAGACCTGAATACCCGAATCAACGATGAATTCCAATCGCTTGCAGACCTCTCAAAAGAACTAGAAAACAAACGAAACCAAGAAGTTGAGACGCATGCACAGCTTGACATGGCGCGAATGGAGATCAGCAGGTTTGACATCTCACAACTGGAAGCTGCAAAGACACGAAGGGATGAGACTCACAAGCAGTACTATCTTCTGGATTCCGAACTCCGAACTAAGCAGAACCGCAAAGGAGACCTGATAAAGCGCCTAGATGAGATCAAGAATCGAATTGATCAGGCCCAGAAGAAGATTGAACGAATGGAGAGAATAGCAAAGGTGATCGGCATCATCGGAGGCATACGCGATGCCTATCGAAGTATTCAACCTAAGCTGCGAGGCGAATTCATGAAAGTTCTGCGTGGCTTTGTCCAGCAGGTTCTCGATAGTCTCGTAGGCGGAGAAGGCCCGTTACTGAACGTTGCAGTTGACGAAACCTACACACCCTACGTGACGAGCGAAAGTGGCAAAGAACGCGAAGTCTCCCACCTTTCAGGTGGGGAGAGAACACTGCTTGCATTCGCATACCGCCTCGGGCTGGGTCAGCTGATAATGCAGTCAAGAACAGGTCATGGACTGAGCATGCTCCTGCTCGATGAGCCGACCGAAAGCCTCGGCAGAGAAGACGGGTCCATAGATCGGCTAGCTGATGCCATCTCCAAGTTCAAGGCGGTGGAACAGATAATAGCGGTAACTCACAGTGAAGTCTTCGCCGAAAAAGCTGAACACGTGATAAGGATTGAGAAAGAGGCAAACGAAAGCAAGGTCTCAGTGGAAAGGTAGCGTCAAGCCTCCAAAACCTATAAAAAACTGAGCATAAGATAAATCGATGATGCAACATGAACACCAGGAAGACCTCTGTCCTTGTTCTACTATTGTTTTCTTCTTGCCTGTGCTACTCGCAGACCATTATGGCCAAGTTGAAAGCCTCAAACGGTCAACCCGTCCACAACCTCAACTCAGCGCTGAACTATACCACAATCCAGGCCGCAATAGATGCCTCCGAAACTCTTAACGGTCACACAATTCTCGTCGATACAGGAATCTACAACGAGCATGTAGTGATCAGCAAATCCATATCGCTGCTGGGTGCAAACCCAAACGACACCATCATTGACGGTGGCGGTGTCGGAAACTTGATGCACATCATCGTTGATAACGTCCGTATTGCGGGATTCCATATCACAAAAGGAGCTCTCGGTATTCTGGCTGAAAACTCCAACAACTCCATCATCGCAGGCAACAACTTGTATGAAAATGTGGACGCGATCATTGTTCGATATTCGCACAATTGCACGGTATCTCAGAATCGCGTCGGATACAATTCAGGCAGAGGGATTCTAATCACTAACTCGGCCAACTTCACCGTCAGCGGCAACCGAGTGTATGGCAACCGTATGTATGGCCTTAACGCTAACGCATCCACAAACGGCGTGATCACGCGGAACACTGCCTACAACAATAGCTACGACGGAATAGGTTTGCTTTTCGGCTCGACCAACTGCGCAATCGCCAAGAACGACATTAACGAGAACCCGAGTGCAGGGATACTGCTCAGCGAATCATCAAACAACAAGATCTATCAGAACAACATTGTCAGCAATTTTGTCCAAGCCAGAGGTATTTCTGGAAATTCTTGGAACAACAGTATTGAAGGCAACTACTGGAGTGATTATTTCGGTTTTGATGCCAATCGCGATGGTATAGGTGACTGGCCTTACATAAACGATTCCAACGGAGTCGTTGACAACTACCCGCTACTAGGCAAATTCTCAGAGCTTGAAACATACACAGGGCACGACGTGAATGTTGTTTCTAATTCAACCGTGGTTGATTTTGATTTCAGCGAGTTAGGCAAGAACGGCACCATCAGGTTGCGTGTTTCTAACGCGACCGCGGGACAAAAGGCCGGTTTCTGCAGAATGCAAATTCCGCACGTGTTGCTCAGGGAGCCTTTCAACGTGACGGTTGACGGCTTCAATCCAGTGTACTGGAATTACGAATTGTATGATGATGGGCACAGCAGGTGGATCTACTTCGCATATAACCACTCGATGCATGAAATACTGGTTCGAGGCATCGCGCCGATGGCCATCTCCGTACTCTCACCTGTAAACAAAGCATACTCAACCAACTTGATTCCATTGACCTTTACCACCAACCAACCAACCTCTTGGATAGGCTACAGCCTAGACGCGCAGACAAACGTCACCATAACTGGAAACACGACGCTATCTGGCTTACTTGATGGAGTACACAACGTCACCGTCTACGCCAATGACGCGACTGGCACCACAAGCCACTCAGCCATCACCCGCTTCACCGTTGACATCGTGCTGCCCAGCATAACGATCCAGTCGCCACAGAACAAGTCCTACTCCACAAGCAACGTCGCGTTAAGCTTCACGATCAATGAGGCAACGTCGTGGATTGGCTACGCGCTCGACGGCCAGGCAAACGTGACAGCCACTGGCAATGTTACGTTGGCCTCGCTGACTGACGGAGGTCACCACGTAGAAGTCTATGCCAGCGACTTGGCAGAAAACGTTGGGCACTCAGGTCTAGTCTACTTCACCGTTGACACAATGAGCCCCGTTGTCGCGATTCTGACACCTGAGAACAAGACATATGACGTGGCTTCGATTCCGCTGACTTTCAAAGCCAACGAGCCAGTCTCGCTGTGGTACTATGTTCTGGATGAAGGGTCGTTCCTGACGATCTTGGGAAACACTACGCTATCAAACTTGCCTAACGGGGCTCACAACATATATGTTCGCGCTATTGATAGAGCCGGAAACGCAGGAGTTTCAGAGACCATCTACTTCACGACAAAATCAAGCCAGCAAGGATCTCTGAACGTGGACCCAGTGCTAATTGTAGCCATAGCTGCAGTGGTTGTGGCTGTCTTGCTTTTGCTGGCGTTCTACTCGCGGTCGCGGAAAAAGAGCCAAAGAGTTTGAAGAACTGGCTTCTATGTGTGCTTGTCTAACGTGGGACGACGCCTAACGTTGTCACCGAGAGTCCTTGTTTTTCAAGCTGGTGAATGAACGGGTTTATGCCTACTGAATCGCTGGCAATGTGTCCTGAGACGACGAGGTTTCCGGGTCCTCCTGTTCTCAGCCTCTCCAGATCTCCAAGCCCAATATGGATGTAGACCACCGTGTTGACGCCATGCATAAAGTAAGTTCTCGCAATCTCGTAGCCTCCATTCGTGCCTGCGCCGTGCGAGACCACGACGTTGCCTGCAGGGTTCTCTGCTTTTCCCACACGAATCTTGACCTTCGTCAGGGCGTTCTTGAACTCAGGGAGTTCATTCAATGCCGCGACCACGTCCTGCACTGTCGAGTTCTTCTTGAGCCTCTTGTCTATCTGTTCGCTCATTGTCTTTCTTCCGACCTCGTCCAAGGGCGTGTGAATGTTCATGTACGGCATTTTCAGTAGCCTTGCAACGTCAACGGCGTGATTATAGTTACGAGTATGTGCGTCAGTCTCCAAATCTGCAAGCTTCTTGCCTACGGCTTTCTCAGCTTCCTCTTCTGGCACGCCTGCCGCCACCATCTGCTGCACATGCCTCTTGAAGACATGATGGAAGTCTACGACTGCCGATCCGCCTGCAGGGTGATGGGCAATCACCAAATCATAACCCAACTGCTTTGCAAATAGAAGCTCTGGAACACTGGCATCAATGCCAAACAAGATCTTCTTGACTTCATAGCCTTCCACGTATATGGCGCTATCTTCTGGAACCTTCTTCAGTTCGGCCAACTTCAACGCCAAACTCATAATGCCCTCAGTGTCCATTGCTTAATCACCGCTTATGGCTCAACAATATTGTAGCGGTCTGTTTATAAGCGCTAGATGTGGTTCTGGAGACCTGCAAAGCTTAATTTGCCGAATGGTTTCCAGTTGAAAGCAGGAAAAGGGTTTTTGAATGCGCGTGAGAACGAGAAGGCTAGCTCTGGGAGAAGGCCTAACCGCCGGAATACTCTTCGGGACGGCAGCCATCTTCGTGAGGTTTCTCAGCAACGTAGACACCTTCTCGATTGCTTTCTGGCGCCTCATTGTCGCATGTCTAGTCCTTGCCTCAATCCTTCTCATATTCAAGAAGTCATTCAGTCTAGGCCCCGTGCGCAGAAATCTCAAGGACCTGTTAATACTCAGCTTCTTCCTGAGCTTGCACTTCATATTCTTCGTCTCCGCAGTTAAGGACACGACGATCCTGAACGCCACAGTGCTGGTCAATACAACTCCTCTCTTTTCTGTGTTCGTGTCAAGCTTTCTGTTCAAGTCTAAACCATCACGCATTGCGGTCGTGGGTCTAGCCATCTCGTTCATAGGTGTATCTATTATAGCTTATACTGAAACGGGGTTTGCAGGTACTGCCTTGGGTTCGGCAGGTTTCTCCTCAAGCCTCAAAGGTGACTTGGAAGCGGTATTAGCCGCGTTGGTGGAATCGTTCTATCTGAACTACGGTAGAAAAATCAGAAGCGGGCTGAATATTCTTCAAATCATGACGCCAATGTATCTGCTGACGGCCTTCTATGTGGGGTTGTTGAGCTTGCCCTTCACGGAAAAAGCTCCAATATTGCCGTCAAACGCTGCAAATCTGCTTCCCCTTATAGGCTTGGGCCTGTTGCCAACCGCAATCGCTCACACTTTATACTTCTCGTCGCTGTCTGACCTCAAGTCATTTGAAACAGCTACCATGGCGCTGCTCGAACCTATAGGAGCGACTATCCTCGGTGTAGCAGTGTTCCAAGAAATTCCCGCCCCGTTATTTGCCGCGGGAGCTGTTCTAATCCTTACGGGTATTTTCTTTGTTGCAAGACGTAAAAACTGAAACGTGCGGCCGAAGATGCGAATGAAATATTAAGAGAATGATGCTAACGAGAAAAGTGTTGCCCCTGAGAGGTGGATAAGTTCTATTCTTCTTCGGTGCCCTTCATTTCCTTTATTTTCAGAGTGCCTTCCTTGTCGCCGATTACTCTGAAATAGTCTTTCAGTTCAGTTTTGTGCAGGTATTTTCGTAGTAGCACGCGGATGTAGGGTTTTGAAATTTTCTCTTCGCTTTTCACGGTTATCTCGCTGGTGCCTGTTTCAACTTCAGCGTTTGTCTTCTCCTTTATGAAGTCTGCAAGCTCCTTGACCACATCGCCACCCTCAGCTTTCAGGTCGGATATGTCCACTTTGATTTCTACCATGTTCATTCGCCCTATTTTCTGACCATTATGATTCTTACTTGATCGCACGCATCTTCACATGCGTCGGCAATCATCTCTAATGCGTCGAAAAGCTGGCTTATTAAGACTGCTACTCCAGCCCTCGGCAGTTCCTCTTTTCCAAGCAGGATTCTGGCTTTCTCCTGCAAATCGTCAGCTTTCTCCTCTTGTCTCTCTACGGCATCTGCAGCTTGGAGAGCCTCGTTTGGTTTTGTCATCATCTTGTTCACGCATCGCTGAAGGGAGATTGCACACTCTTTCACGCTTCTGACCATTTCTGAGAATTCATCTTTGATAGTCTTCGGCACGTCTTCCATTGGAATTGCTCCAAGTACGCGTGTAGATTCTCTGCTCCAGTCTGCCACCATGTCGACTTTTTTCACGAGATCCATCAGGTCTACTCTGTCCGTGGGCGACAGTTCGCCTTGAGAGACCTCATCCATAACTTTCCTTCTCAGCATGTCTGCTTCTCGTTCACTGCTTGCCACTCTTTCAATGCATTCTACCATCTCTTTTTCGTCTTTGCGCAGGGCCGCGTGTATTGCTTTTTCCAGATCTTCAACTATTCCTGTCGTCAAGGCCAAATGATGCTGTATGGTGGCCAACGCCTTTGTTTCTCTACGTTTCTCAAACCACTTAATCAATTCACTCAACGGCGATTTCCTCCTTCAATCCTTTTTCTGGGTATTTGAACACGTGAGCTTTTTCTGGTGGAAAGCTGACCGTCACGGTTTCGCCCATATTAAACCACTCTTCCGTCATTGATGGCTTGATGATAAATACCAAATCCTGGTTCACGAGTCTGATCTCATATCGTATTGTGGTTCCTTCGAAGGTTATCCTTTCTATCACGCCTGAAACTGCATTCTTGCCTTTCTTCAATCCTTTTTCCACGGCAAAAACCTCTGGTCTTATGGCCAAAACGACTCTTTCGCCACTTTTAGCACTGTTGCCTGTGGTGTGAACCTCTACATCGCCGCGAAGCTCTATCGTCAACTCTTTCTGGTTTGCACTTGAGACGTATCCTTCTAGGAAATTTGATTCTCCAATAAAGTAGGCTACGAAGATGCTGTTCGGATTCATGTATAGCTCGCTTGGCGTTCCGACCTGCATAATTCTACCTTTTTTCATGACGGCGATTTTGTCGGAGATGGCCATCGCTTCAGATTGGTCATGTGTCACGTGTATTGCGGTGAGCTCGAGATCCTTTCCCATTTTTCTGATCTCGTACCTGAGATCGTTTCGGACCTTTGCATCTAAGTGGCCTAAGGGTTCGTCCAGAAGCAGAAGCTTGGCTCCCGCAGCCAATGCTCTGGCCACTGCTATTCTCTGCATCATGCCCCCACTCAACTCGTTCGGGTAAGCATCAAGGCGCTCATGCAGCTTCACCATCTCAAGCACTTCGTCTCCGATGGTTTCCGCCTTCTTCAAATCATAACCTTTCACGCGTGGCCCATAAGTTACGTTATCCCACGCGTCCATGTGAGGAAAGAGCGCGAAGGTCTGGAAGACGAAGCCGACATCTCTGTCTTCAGGCGGAACATCATTGACGACTTTACCTCCAATGAGAATGTCGCCCTCATCTGGCTCTATGAGCCCTGCGATGACTCTGAGAAGCGTTGTTTTTCCACAGCCACTCGGTCCTAGAAGAGAGAAATATTCTTTGTCCTGAATCTTGAGGTTCACATTGTCTAGGGCCACAACTTTCCCATATTTTTTTGTGATGTTGCGTACTTCGACATCAGGCAAGATTGACCCTCCGGCAAGCGTGGCAAACGTTATGCGAAAAGACTGAATGCTCTATATTAAGCATGCTAATACTTCCCTTTTCCTCTAACCATTAGTCGCAGGGCCAAGAGAATGATGAAAGAAAGCAGAATCAAGTAGCCACAGCCTAAACCAATCTCCGAAGAGGTTGCAACCTGTTGTTGTTTCATCAAAGCTTTCACCCAATTGACGATAACCACCGGTGCAGTTTGAAGTGTAGTTGTCACAGCGACAGTAGCCCCTGTCTCACTGACGCTTCTTGTAAAAACCATTATTGCTCCTGAAAGTATCGAGTACTTAGTCAACGGCAAGATGATTGTTCTGAAGACAGTGAGAGGCTTGGCCCCGAGGGTTCTAGAAGCTTCTTCCATGTCCAAATCAATCCTCTCCACGGCAGCGGACATTGATCTGACAAAATACGGATATGTTATTGCCAAATGAGCAAAGATCAAAAGCCACATCTCAGGCACGAATGCAAAATTCTTCCAAAAGATGGCCAGCGAGGCGCCTAATGCTATTGATGGCACTATCAGCGGAATGTTGACAAGCAAATCCAAAACTGCAGAGGCTAAGGTTCCGAGTTTTCTCCGTGCCACGATGATGGCCATTGGCAGTCCCAAAACAATGTTCAAGATCGTGGCCACTGCGCCTAGGGCATAAGATAAGCTGATGCTTTGCCAGTACTGTGTCCAGACTCCGGAGCTTGCCAGCGACTGCGGCAGCGTATCTGTAAGCATAGCCTGCAACGCAGGTAAGGCCACGAAGAGAGACGGAATGAGTACGATTGCCAAGAAGACTACTATGGTTGCGATGTTTCGCCTGCGTGAAGCCGTCTTGTAACTCAGTTTTCTTTCAGCGTTTGGCCAGAACTTTTTGATAGGTAGCTTCAGTCTTGGGCCTAGAATACGGATTGTCATGAATATCGCGAACGCGACCGCGATGAGCACGAGGCTGGCGAAGACTATTGAGCCTTCGTAGGTTGCCTGAGGAATACTGCCCGCCAGATATTCGGTTTTCATGTTTTGTATGAACACTGGACCATTTTCGAAGGCGCCTGCGACCATGAGTGTAGCTCCAGTTTCTGATAGTGATCTGGAGAAGGCGAGTATGAAGGCCGCGATCAGAGACGGTTTTATGATTGGAAATGTGACGGTTCTCGCGACTGCGAAGGGCGGCGCGCCCAGCGTCCTCGAGGCATTCTCGTACTCACGCTGATAGTCAAGTAGTGCCCCAACGATAACTCTAACCACCACGGGATACGAAAACGTGAAGTGAAGTAGCATGACAAGAAGCCAACCAGGCGAAATTAGCTCGGCACCAAAGAGCGACGACAGTCCTTCAGGTTTATTCCAGAAAAGCAGTAGCGAGTATCCTAGGGCTGCAGTGGGTACTATGAATGGGATGTCTGAAAGCGTGTCAAGTACGTTTAGCCATTTGGACTTTCCTCGGCTAATGAGCCACGCCATTGGGATGCCGGCCACGATGTCAAGGGCTGACACGAGCAGGGCTATCACGAATGAGTAGAAGATTGCCTGAAGGGCTTGATTCATAAGCGGCGGGTCGTTAAAGACCAACTGAATCGTGTTCCATTTGACCGCTATGCCAAGAACAGGTGGCAGAAGTATCAACGCGAAGAATAGCGCCACCGCAGTGAGGTACACTGCGTACTTGACTGCCTTCTTTGACGAGAGATTGTCCAAAGCTTCCGTGACCTTATGTTTCGGCAAATGCTCCTCCGCCCAAATTCTGCCTTAAACAGATGCTACTTTCCTTCTCCATTCCTTCATCTGAACTCATAAGGTTATTGATAAGCAAGTGTCAGTTTGCCCGTTGAGTCATATCACCGCGTAAGCTCTATTGACTCTCTGTTACATCATCCATGTAGAGATTGCAGGCGACAAAACTTAAGCGTTTGGGATACAGAAAAGAAGCGAGAAACATGGTGAGAGTTTGGAAGTGTTTGAAGCCATAACGGGAAGGAGAAGCATACGCGCCTTCAAGAGCGACGACGTGTCTCAGGAGATGATTATGAAATTGGTTGAGGCTGCAAAGTGGGCGCCATCTGCAGGCAACATCCAGCCTTGGGAACTCGCAGTTGTCCGAAAATCCGAAGTCAAGAAAAGGCTCGCTGAAGCGGCATATGGCCAAGCCTTCATTGAAGAAGCGCCAGTTGTGATTGTAGTTTGCGCAAATGAGGCGCGTTCTTCGGAAAGTTATGGTGAACGCGGTGAACACTTGTACTGCATACAGGATACTGCAGCGGCAATACAAAACCTCCTTTTAGCTGGATACTCACTTGGGTTGGGCACCTGTTGGGTTGGCGCCTTCGACGAAGAAAAGACAAAACAGATTTTGAAGATTCCACGTGGAATACGACCTGTGGCCATTATCCCAGTAGGCTATCCAGCAGAGTTTCCTCAACCGAGAAAACGGAGACTGCTGGAGGAGATCATTCACTACGAGGCTTTCTGGCGACCAGATGAAACATGAGGCTGTGGTGGATGAAATTCTTAATATTCTCACTTTCACTTTCATACTGAGGGCGTAGTGTTTGAGATACGAGGTCATTGCTGAAGCCTACGAGAAAATCGAAGCCACAACCAAGAGACTGGAAATGACTGATCTACTGGTTGATCTTCTAAAGAACACACCCAAGGACATGATCGACAAGGTGGTGTACCTCACTCAGGGCAAACTGTATCCCGATTTCATTGGCCTTGAAATCGGGGTGGCCGAGAAACTGGCTATCAAAGCTCTTGTGAGAGCCTCAGGGAGAAAGGAAAACGAGATCGAAGAAGACTTGAAGAAGAGCGGAGACATCGGTGAGACCTCGCAGAAGTTCGTTGCCTCCAAAAAGCAAGTGACCTTCTTTCAACAGCCCCTCACCGTTCAGAAAGTATACGAGACCTTGGACAAAATGGCGAAAACCTCAGGTACAGGCACCGTTGACGTGAAAATGGCTTTGCTCTCAGGGCTCTTGTCAGCGGCCACACCAAAAGAAGCCAAGTACATAATGAGAACCGTGACCGGAAACCTTCGTCTAGGCATCGCGGACATGACCGTTTTGGATGCTCTGGCAATTGCCTTCGGCGGTGGAAAGGAGGCTCGCGAATACGTGGAGCGTGCCTACAGTATTTCGTCTGACCTTGGGCGAGTGGCAAAAAACATTGCTGAGAAGGGCTTGGAGGGTGTGAAGGAATTTGAAGTCGCGGTCGGCGAACCTATTCGGCCGATGCTTGCTGAAAGGCTCTCTTCGCCCGAGGAGATCCTTGAGAAACTCGGTGGCAAATGCGTGGCCGAATACAAATATGACGGTGAGAGAATTCAAGCTCACAAGAAAGGCGATGAAGTAACCCTCTTTTCTAGACGCCTCGAAAACATCTCCAGCCAGTATCCAGATGTCTTGGGACTTGTGAGACAGCACGTCAAGGCCAGAGACGCGGTCTTGGAAGGCGAGTGCGTGGCTGTTGACCTGGACACAGGCGAGATGAGACCTTTTCAGGAGCTGATGCACCGCAGACGCAAGTACGAAATCAGCCAAGCTATAGAAGACTATCCTGTCTCATGGTTTATGTTCGACGCGTTGTATGTCGATGGCAGAGACCTCACGCTTAAGCAGTATCCAATCAGACGAAAAGCGCTCGAGAATGTAGTTGAGGAAAGCGAACGAGTGAAACTTGCGAAATCGCTGATCGTAAGCAATCCACAAGAGTTGGAGAAGTTCTTTTTCAAAGCCATAGAGGAAGGCTGCGAAGGTTTAGTCTGCAAGTCAATTGCAGAAAACTCGGTGTACCAAGCTGGCGCTAGAGGCTGGATGTGGATAAAATACAAGAGAGACTACAAGAGCGAAATGACTGATACCGTAGATCTTGTCGTCGTGGGTGCCTTCTATGGCAGGGGTAAACGTGCAGGAGCTTACGGTGCGCTCTTGCTGGCTTCGTACAACTCGAATGCAGATACATTCGAAACAGTGACAAAATGTGGAACAGGCTTTACAGATGAAGATCTCGCCAAACAGCTCGAACTTCTCAAAAAACACATTATTGGCCACCGACATTCGCGTGTACAATCTCTCCTCGAAGCGGATATCTGGTTCGAGCCTGCTGTGGTTCTTGAAATTCTTGGAGCCGAAATAACATTGAGTCCTATACATACCTGTTCAATGAACAGTGTTCGCAAAGGAAGCGGACTTGCCATTAGATTTCCACGATTCACTGGGAACTATCGACCCGACAAATCGGCTGAAGACGCGACAACTTCAGAAGAAATACTCGAGATGTACCGTGGTCAGTTTAAGAAGATCGCCGAAACATGAAACAGTGCCTCATGGGGGGTTCCTGCATGAGTTTTTTCGTTTCTCTTTTTGTATGATGGAAGCGAATGAGAAAAGCGGAGGCATATCCTTCCAAGCTGAAGTGGCGTTGATTGTCATGCGACCAAAGCTTAAATCATTCCTTCACCAGTGTCTGGTTTGAGGTTGTAGATATGAGTAAGAAGCTTTATACCGCTGCACCCGCCCTGTTGCTGCTCACACTTATCTTAGGCACAATCTTAGGCACAATCGTCAGCGTCAAGTCCGCAAGCGTTCCTCCGGCCCCACGCCCTTCAATAGCTATGTCGCCAGACGCGCCAAACGTGAATGTCGGTGAAACATTCTCTGTGACGGTTTCCGTCTCCGGTTTGGCAGGAAAGAACCTATACGGGTTTGAACTATTGTTTGTGTGGAACACGGTTGCCGTCGAATACGTGTCTCACGAGGCTAAAGTGTCAGCAGAGACTTATCCAGAAGGCATACTGCATGAACCAATTGTGAAAGTAAAGAACGAGGTAAATACGACTGCTGGCTCATGCTGGCTCGTGTACGCCTCTATGCTGCCAGCTGAACCATTCAACGCCGACGGCGAAATCCTCACAATCACCTTCAAACTGCTTGAGCAATCTGCCATCCCCTATGCACTTGGCCCAGTGATTCTTTCGGACAAAAACGGCAATGACCTAATGGCCATACATCTCTCAGATTTCGGAACCCCCGTATTCGTTCTTGGCGGTCACAGAATCGACGAACAATGGGCCAAGAGATGGCTTGAGTGGTGGATACAACAAACCATGCGATTGTACATAAGGGTGACAAAACAGTAAGCGTGCAAATGCCTTCTCTCCCTCCCCCACTTTTTGTCTAAGAACACACCTCACGAATCTCGGTTTCGCCAGCTGCGCATAGGAAAACTAAAGTATTGGTCGTCTGATTTGTCTTGTTATGTCATGGAGACGAATTTTCGGTGTTTTCCTTCTGCTGGCGGCCTTGGTGTTGGCATTGTTACTGGTTACAAAGTTGCCTGCTATCGACTCATACACGTTTCCGATCACCAACCCTGTTGAGGTCCAGTATGGACCCTGCAACTTCCAGAACATTACTCTGGAGCCGCTTGGCAAGGGAGAGTATCACGTGGATGTAGCGATATCGCCCTATGGAAACAAACCATTTCTGGTGGATTTTTGGGT
Source organism: uncultured Candidatus Bathyarchaeia archaeon (assembly GCA_964354055.1). Lineage (GTDB taxonomy): Archaea > Thermoproteota > Bathyarchaeia > Bathyarchaeales > Bathycorpusculaceae > DATKKK01. Next base: position 12,928 of record CAYGYI010000010.1, read on the forward strand.
AGTGAACGAGACAGGTTTCTACCTGTTGGCTGAGTCTTTATCTTTTGATGTACTCAGAACAGAGTACCCAGGCAAGCCTCCTTTCAATAGCATAAAAGCCTACGCCAAGGAGATTAACATCACGGGTACCAAGTATTTCGAACTGACAAACGTGGACCATGACGGCACGTACTGCCTTGTCCTTGTAAGCTTCTTCGAAGACTACCTGCAGAACGCTACAGTCGCTGTCGAGGAAAAATACCTTGGATCCCCTCGGCCATTGCTTGAACCAAACCTTACGTATATCGCGATCGTGCCAGTGATCGTTGCGGTTGGTGGATACTTCATCCTCATTAGTAGAAAGAGGCCTTCAAGACGGGCAAAGATCAACATGGCAATGGCCTGTCTGTAAACGGTGCTTCTCACCGTGCCACTGAATCTCGACTAGAAGAAGTACAGGGCGGCAAAGTATATTGCCGTCAATGTCACTCCCGCCACAATTAACACCAGACTCACGAACATGAAGCAGTTGGCTTCCATGCGTCTTTCCTCAGCATCTCCGAAGGTCCAGCCGTTTAACCTCTAGATCGCATCGATTGTGGCAGCTAGGAGTGTCGCCTGTTGACTGGCTCGATTTATGCCACCTGAACCCAGAAAAAGCAAGGCACCTGAGATGATGATAACCAACCCCCACGGGAAGGCAGCGTCAGTAGGCGTGATGCGGTTGCTTGAAGAGAAGAGCAGAAGATCCGCGACGCACGTAGCGCACACGATTGCAGTAGAGGCTAAGCCCAGATAGGCAAAATCAGAACACAGATGAGCTGAACAACGCGTAAAAGGTTTTCGCCACTGACGAGTGAGGGCTTTTGGAGTTTTCTCAAGCGAAATGGTTAATGGATCATGAGCAGGGCTGTTCTGCGAAGAATTGTTGTAGTATTTCTATAGAGAAATATTCCATAACTCTTAAGAAAGCGGCTGGGCATTCAATGTAACACACCTAAGATGGGGAAGGAGTGGGAGAAAGGGAGGTGATTCACGGTGAAGACCAAAATATTACTGGTTTTTGTTCTAACGTTGACTATGGGGATGCTGATGATGCCGAATGTTCGCGCGGCACCAAACGCTGACATCAACGACGATGGCCATGTGGACATACTTGACATAACCTTAGCTGGTTCTCAGTACAAGCTGGGCTCAGGCGATGTTGGATATAACGCCACGATCGTTGACAAGGCAGACTTCAATCTCAACGGAATGGTTGACGTGCTGGACATGGTAACCATAGTAGCGCATTTCGCAAGCTAAGATCATATGCAGAATCCAATTTTTCCCCTCTTTAGTTGGCTTCTCTTAAAAGCTAACCTAGTTTTGTATGTTGCTTCGCGAACGACGAAGTTGATTCAATTGACGTTATGGCGAATGGACGACAACTCGATCCGCTTGCGAAGTTGGCGATCTACAAGATGTCTGTTGGCTAAAGCTTAATTACTTTTCTTGGCGATAATTGTTTAGGAGTTGCCTGTGATGTCAAGAGCATTCAGGAATCTAGCTGGCACGCTAATTAGGAAGAAGAACGATGTTGCACTGATTGCATTGTGGATTATGTTGATCTCGTTCGTGGTGATAAAGGTTCACTGGACTAACTACTTGGAGGTTCCTCGTCTCGCGCGTCAACAGGTGCCTTTCGCCTACACAGAGGGGCCAACACCTACTGCTTTCGACATGGCGATGATAGGCATTGCTGGCTTTGTCGTGGGGCTGTTCATATCTGATGCGAAGGAGATGGCCTATGGCTTCGTTGTAGCGTTTTTTGCTTCATTTATCGTCACAGTGGTATATGTGACTTTGTACATTTGGTATTCTTTGGATTGGGGCCCTGTCCTTAGTGCTATGTCCTATGATTGGGAATTTGCTGTGTACTGGGCAGTAATGACCGTCTTCAGAATTATGGTTCCTTGGGTAGTTGGCCTCTGCTTGATCGGCTTGGCAGTCGCCGCTTTCCTGAGAAGCTGGATATTCTGGTCATGACCTCATTTGAGGCTGATGATACAGACTAACGTTTCCACGGATAGAAAAAGCTTAAATGAACGATTGGCATGAAAGTCTACGTAAATTAAGGTGGTAGAAACTTGAAAACGGGAAAAACGCTACGAACTCTGACATTTCTGATGATCTTCTTAGTATCAGCAGTAAGCAACATATGCAACTTCAAAGCATCAGGAGCAGGATCTTTGAGTGAAACAGTTGGACCAATCATCTACATCTCGCCGAGCGCTCCAGAGGTAGCTGTCGGCCAAAACTTTACCGTCGAAGTAAAGATTAGCAGCCTCATCCACGGCTATGCGCCAGACCCGGATGGATCGGGAACGCTAGTCTTGTGTGGCGACCTCTATGGCTTTGATCTTCAGCTAACATGGGATCCAACAGTGATCAAGTGCGTCAGCCACGAGAAAAGGGTTCCAGTCGAAACATACTCAGACGGTGTTTTGCATGAACCAATAATACCGGTAATGGATCAGGTTAATGAAGCAGGAAACATTCCGTGGGCTGAGCCTGGAACACGGTACTGGCTGGCTCAAGCCTCAACGCTGCCTGCCGGACTTTTCAACGGAAATGGAACTTTCGTAAAGATGACATTCAATGTTCTGAGGGCAGGCCAGAGTCCAATCAACATAAATTTCCTCCAGATGGGTAACAACAATGGCGTTCCTATTGCACAGGGTTCAGCTGGGACGTGGTTGAATCCGCCTCGCAATGCAACATACAGCACTCCAGGCGCGCCCACGGCCAACTTCACCTATTGGCCTGGTATTGGTGTGGCAAACAAAGCGATGACCTTCAACGCTACCTCAAGCCAGAGCGTCAACACGATTGTCCAATACGCGTGGAACTTCAGCGACGGAACCGTAATGAATTCAACGAATCCTGTGATCGAGCATGTATTCGCCGCGAGCAGGAATAATGGCTACGATGTCACACTGAGGGTTACAGACAATTTTGGAGTTACGAGCAGCATACTGAAGCAAACCGTAAACGTTGCCACTACCAGGGATTTAACTGCAAAAAGCATGACCTTGCCAGACAATATAGGTCCAAACATGACGCTTACTGTGGAGCCGAGAACGGAAAACCACGGGACCACTAACTGGGTGCTTTACGAGAATGCAACCACACAAGTCTACTACAATATTACTGCGTTTGATCTTGGCAATCTTGCAAGTGCTACATGGGTTGAGATGGGGTCAGACACCAGTCTGATCAACCATGGCGGCTACAAACGGAATACGTTCACAATGAATGCCTCGCAGTTTCCAATGCTCGAAGCTAGCTATTACTTCTTGATGAATGTTACAGGTATCCCGATTGGCTATGAATACAACGTGACCGATAATGCATTACTGTCCACTTCAATGTTGTACACTGCATTGCCTGTACACAAGCCCACAATTTACTCATTCAACTATGGATTCTTGCTAGGCGCGGCGTACAAAAATCCTGTGATTAAAGGTGAAGTGACAACAATCAATGTCACGGTTCTGAACAACGGAAACGAGGTTGACACGGCGAACGTAACGATCCTCAGAGACGACTCTGTTTTGACCTATATACTGATAGTCGATATTCCAGCCAAACAACAGTCATCTGGCGTCTGGACTGGCGTTCTCATTCCTGGCATCTACAATCTGACTGCAAAGACGCAAGCTGGTAGTTATTCATCTGTCGTGCGTGGAAAGCCGTTGAGAGTCGTAGAGCCCCCTCAACTGGACGTCAAATATACGCCAACCAATCCAGCGGTTAACGAGAATGTCAATTTCAATGCGTCGGCTAGCACACATCTGGATCCACAAGGGCAGTTCACTGCAATGTCATGGAGATTCTATGGACCAGGATATGATGAGAATGCGCGTGGAAGAGAGGCTTTCAGGGTGCTAGGCAACGTGAGCGTGGTAACATATGCGTTCAACACCTCTGGAACGTGGACGGTTGTGGTGGACGTAACAGACGGTAACAACCTAGGCTATTCATTCGGGCGGGAAGCAACGAGTGCTTATAGATTGGTGACAAAGGTAGTGGTTGCTGGTGGCTTTTCGTTGGATCCAATGATAATAGGCGCTGCAGTTCTTGCTGTCGTGCTTGTCGTCGTAGTTGTGTTGATACTGCTGAGACGTCGACGTGCCCCGGTGGTTCAAACGCCTATAGAGTGAAACTCTGCCGCAAAACACTTTTTTCTTTTTTTATTGTCTTCAGAATGTGTGATGCTTTTTCCAGTGAGGTCAGTTCTCTTGAATTTGAGAAAGAAGAAAAAGAGGAAAAGGTTTCTATTTCTTGCCTAAAGCGGTTTTTCTTGCCAATGCCAATGCTATCGCCGAGAGCATTAGTGTCATCATCGCAGCGAGGCTGTACTCAGGGATCGTCGTCGTGGTCACTATTGCAATATGGTGGCTGCTGTAGTGGTAGGTGAAGTACACGTAGGTGTATGTGCTGTCTGTGGTCACGGTTGGAGTTATTTTTTCTCCATCCAGAAGTACAAACCAGCCATCTGCGACGTCTGATCTCATGAACGCGTTCGGGAACGTCACGTTGCAGTAGCCTACAAGGCCGTCTGGACCGTCGACGTCAAAGAGTAGCATCGGAACGCCTGCCTTGTAGAAGACGCCTGTTACGCTAGAGTTGCTTTCAGTCGTAACGGTGAAGCCTTCTAACGTGTGTGGCATGACTCCGACTACGTGAGCATATCCATTGGTTGAAGTGTACGGGATTGGCATTGCACTGTCCGAGTTGTTGAAGGGCGATTCTGGCCTTTCTGGATGCGGGTAGGCTGCTAGGCTGTAGGGGTCAGCTATCTTTTCTATTGGTGCGCTGCCGTTTGCGTTGAAGCTGACGGTGAAAAGCGTGGCGCTGCCAGAAGCTGCGGTGTGCGTTCCGTTCTCATCAGGCATTCCCACAACTGCTACCCACGCTTTGCCTGCTACGTTATCCGTCTCGTTCTTGATGACGAACAAGTCGCCTGGCCAGAAGCTTTCAAACCATCCTTCTGGGTCAACAACTATGTGGGTTGCTGTTAGGGTTCCTGGGTAGTAGCTCAACTGCACGTCGAAGCCGCCTAGATCCCAGTATGCGTCTAGGTCTGCTATCGTGACGTTGACAGTGAATGCGTGTGGCACTGTTCCTTTGTACGTTGTGGAGCCTATTGTGATTGCTGGGCCTTCTGGTTGGACTCTTCCGTGGAGCAGTATTGTAGCGTTCTCTGTTTCATGAGTGATCGGGTTGCCGGTACTGTCTGCAAGAGTGCTGCTTGTGAAGCTGATGTGGACGTTTGTGTCTGATCCTATCAGATGCTTTTTCACTGTGAGGACAATCTGGAACACGGATCCGTTGCCGTCGAAGCTTG
>CAYGYI010000011.1:0-17737 GCA_964354055.1 uncultured Candidatus Bathyarchaeia archaeon
AGCGCCGTTCTTCAGAAATCTGTTCCTCCTGAAGAAGAGACCAATATACTTCGTAGGTCTGTGTGTCTTGAAACTAATCGAGTATGCCGCCTACTTCAGCGGCGCATTTGCCTACGTTCTGACCAAAGTGGCTAACAGGCAAGGTGGCCAGATTTGAAACGATTCACAGTTTTCAGGCAGAGGCTAAGAGCCATTGCTACACGATTTGGCAGCACAAGGACTAGGATTTTGTTTGATTTCTGCATAATCTCAGCTATCGCAGTCGTGGTTTTCCGTAATTTTCTCTTCACAGGTGGATGGCCTGCAGGAGGTGACGCTTTAGGCGTTGTTTCCAGAGCGTATCTTTTCGGACATGACCTGCGATGGCTTTTCGTGTGGCGTCCGCACTCATTCGGATTCACAGAAATCATTCATGGTTATGACTTCTTTCTTATGGTACTCTACTGGATTTTCGGAAATGCCGTCTCCACTGCTAAGGTTTTCCTTTTTCTGACGTTTGCAGTGTCCGGTTTCTCCAGCTACATTCTTGCCTACTGGTACACCAAGAATTCGACAGCATCGCTTGCAGCAGGCCTAGTTTACATGTTGAATCAGTGGCTTTTTTCCCAATACACGGAAGCCCACGGAGACATACTGTTCAGTTACGCACTCGCCCCTCTTGTGTTTCTGTCGATCTTCAGAGCCTTTGAAACAAAGAAGCCGAAGAGCATCCTGATAGCTGGCGTGGCCTTAGCTATCCTTGTATCTGCTTTTCATCCAGAATGCGCAGTAATCTATGGAGCATCCTTCCCCATTTTTGCCCTCATATACGTGCTAATGCCTCCAAATAGCACGAGTCGATTACAGCAACTGAAGAACCTCTTCAAAATCGGTTTGCCACTCCTAGCGGTCTGCTTGATCTTGGCCTCGTTTCTTGTTATTCCCTTCGCCTTCAACGTAAGACCTAGATACTACACCCCTTCCTACAAATACTACTTAGAAGAAACCTACGGTGGCGTTTACAGGAACCTAACAGACGCTTTTACTCTGAGCGCCGTCGAAGTGTGGGGATATGTGAATGTCGTTGACGTGATCAATGGAGTCGCGTTGCCTGATCTTCCTGCGAAGCTTTTTTCGATAGTTCTATTCTCTTTGGCATGTTGCACCGTTCTCATTCGACGGGACAAGTACTCAATCTTCTTCTTTGCCTCCGCTCTGTTTTCGATGTTTGTTGCTAAAGGGCCATACCCGCCATTTGGATCCGTTTACCTGTGGGCATGGTTGAACGTTCCATATTTTGCAGTTTTCAGAGCTGCGAACAGATGGATAATGATGACCTGTCTGTCTTTCGCTTTTCTGACAGCTTCATTGGTGAACATCTTGCTCCGATATATTCGAGAGAAGAAGTACCGTGTCATCGGCGACGCTTTCTCAAAAATTGACATAAAAGCTACCTCAACTAAGTCTGCCGCGGTAAGACTCGCAGGAGGCTTCTTCACAAGGTTTCACATGATTCTGTATTACGCGAGTATTCTGTTGATTGCCATGATCTTTCTGAACGGTTTTCTTTCCACTTGGTTCTTTTTTGAAAAAGGTCTGCAGGTCTACATGTTGCCAGAAAGCTATGTTAATCCGTACAGCTGGCTGGGATCAGTGAATGGTGACTACAAGATCATGAGCATAAACCGCGACCCCAGTAGATGGATGAATCGGTACTCTTCAGGATATGATTTTGCCTTCAGCGCTATGCTTACGGATGTGGGCTGGGCGCACGACATAGGTTATGACAGTTCTTTTCTCACCGATAAGCCATCAATGCAGGACGGTGGATGGGACGCTAACGTCCGCGACTTTATGAACTATCTGCGGTTCAGATTGGTTGGACAGCATAAGACTCGAGATTTTCTGAAACTGACAGGTCTTTTCAACTACAAGTATTTGGTTTTGCCTGCCTACTTGGATCCTGACGCGAGGGACTTCTTTCTTAACCAAAACGGGGCAAAGGGCAACCTAGTATATGATGAAAACGGATCAATGATTTTGAAGAATCCCTACTATGTCCCGCGCTTCTTTGCCATGAACAGCAAAACAGCAGTCTTAGGCGGATTCATTTCCTACCCATCCCTTTGCAAACTCGACGCCTTCACGCTGAACGATACGAACCTTCTCTTTCTCAACAAGTTAGACAGCGATCCGCTTGATGAGCTTCGAGGTAACGCCACGACTCTGGCTTTTGTCAACACAAACTTGATTGATTTGACAATGTTGCGACTGAAAGGAAAGGCAACAATGATCAACATGGCTGACTACGGCGTCTACAGCTTCAATTCGAGCAAGTATTGGATACAATCCTCTTCATGGCAGGATGTGGGTGCCCTAGTCTATGGCGGCAAAACGATTTCCACTGCAGGAAACGTTAGCGTGGAGGTTCCCTTTGAAGTGTCTGCAGATGGAGCTTATGATTTGTGGGCGAGAGTGGGTTTCGTGTCTGGCCGAGGGAAACTGGAGATTTCCGTTGATGGAAACTTTGCAGGCGAGGTCAAACCTGAATCAGACTACTGGAACGGTCTCTTTTGGGTAAACATACAAACCGTAGATCTGAAAAAGGGAAACCATAAGCTTACTTTGACTAACCGAGGCCCAGGCTACAATGACGTTGATACAATCGCACTGATCGAGCCAGCACTCTTCCAGTCTACATACGACGAAACTCTCCAGTTCGTTGACTCCTTTCAAGGCAGAGTCATCGATCTCATAAGCGCTGTCAACCTTTTTGCCTACGATCTCCCAGAAGGATGGAGCATCTGCCTTCAACAATACGAGGACGACTTGTTGAAGAATGATAACTTCCTAGTGACTATTCGCGAACACGTTAATGCTTCGGCAAGTTCATTTCAAGGTAACCTGACGCCACTGAATGCAATTGACGACTCAATGTCGAGCAGATGGGCCTCAGATCCCAGTCAAGAGACTCCGCAATGGTTCCAGGTAGATTGGCCTACGGTTCAGGAGGTAGCTGGCGTGAGAATCTACTTTGAAACAGCATACGCCCAAAACTACACCATTCAAACATGGGATGGACAAAACTGGATCACGCAAGTAGATATAACGGGAAACAAACTGCTCTCGCCCACGCATCTTTTCAAGCAACCTGTCAGAACCAACAAGTTGATGCTTAACGTGACAGGTTATGGTACCCCCCATCACCTCGTAAGCATGTTCAAGTTCGAACCATGCAGACTGTCTACGATCACGGCAACTCACTTTGTGCCTAAAAGCGGACGATACATGATAGCTCTACGCCTAGCTTCAGGTCCAAGCTATGGAACGTTGAATTTGAAAATCGACAACGAAACGTTAGTCCTAAACTCCAACAGCACTCAAGAGGACTTTCAATGGTTTGAAACTGGGCCGATACAGCTTGAAAAAGGCGAGAGGAATTTCTCGGTGTGCGCGAATGGAACTGTAATATTGGATCAGATGATTCTCTACTCCTTTAGAGAAAACGAAAACAGCACCGTTCTAAAAGACTTATTCAATCCCAGCAGTAGCTCGCCAGAGATCAGCTACACAAAGATAAATCCTACAGAGTTCAGGGTGCACATAAGTGCCGAGCAACCTTTCCAGTTGGTCTTCTCTGAGACATTTCATCCCATGTGGAAGGCCAAATTTGATGATGGTCAAGAGATCTCGGCAACCACAGCCTACTCGATCGTAAACAGTTTCTACATAAACCGAACTGGCGAATTTGACTTGACAGTGTACTTCGAGGGCCAAAGATTCGCCGACATCGGACTGCAGGTCTCTCTAGTTAGTCTAATCACGGTCTCCGTGGTCGTGCTCACTCCGATACAAGTCGCTAGCTACATCAAAAAACGCGTTGCTTTCTGGAGGAAGCCTTTGTGGCGGCAGAAAAACAGAAGCTGAACGGCTTCTGGGATGCAGTGGCGCTCGAAGCAGAAGACGACTTAACGCTTAGAACTGAAAAGTGGCGAAAAACTGCCAGAAACTGGTTGGCACATTACGTGGAACACAAGGCACGACACCTCGTTCTTCAGACAATCGAAGAACAAACCAACCTAAAAAGCGATGCTCAAGTCCTAGACGTGGGTTGCGGACCTGGAAAATGGGTGAACATCTTCGCGAAAAAAGGACTTGTAACGACAGGAATTGACGCAAGTCCTTGGATGATAAGGCTGGCAAAGAAGCGACTGGGAAGGAGCTTCAAGGAAACAGTCAGACTATACGTGGCGAACGCTGCAAGACTTGGCCTGTCGAGCTGTACCTATGACCTAGTCAACTGCGTAACAGTTCTACAACATATCCTCAATGATGAAGAGTGGAAAAGTGCAGTTCACGAGATGGTGAGAGTCGCAAAGCCTTCCGGATACATCTTGATTTTTGAGGCTGCACCCTCGTTCGGTTTCAAAGGGAAAACAAGACATCTTCGTTTTAGAACGATGAAGGACTACGTTAGAGAGTTTGACAAAGCCGGTGCAAGCTTCGTGTATTGGAGAGCTACTGACTTGTCATTTCCAATAACCTTCCTTGGTCTGCGGAAATACGCGGCATCATTCAGCAGAAAAGCCTACTACTACTCAGCAGACAGTGTTTCACCTCTGTCGCCTCGCATTCTTTCTCTACTGTCTAGGATGGCTGTTCTCGTAGCTCATCCGATCGACTATAGGCTGGCCAAGACGCCTTTGAGCCTTCTTTCTGTTGGGAAAATTCTCCTTTTTAGAAAACTGGTTCGTGGCAGTTGTTCCAAGTCAGAAACCGAAGCTCCCTTAACTCTTTTCCACTCGCCAGTCTAGACTTGAACGGTTGCGGTGTTTGAGTGGCTGTAACATGCGATGTTTCATAATTTTGCCATGCTTCAACGAGGAGACCAACGTCAAGCCACTCATCTTCTCAATAGACGAAGTGCTTAAGCAACATATTCCCTACAAAATCATCGCTGTCAACGACGGAAGCCATGATCGTACGGGAGAGATTTTGAAAGACCTTTCAGCAGAATACCCTGTTGAAATAATCGAGCATCGCGCAAATATGGGGCTGGGCGCGGCAATGAGATCTGGCCTTCTTGCAGCCGCCGACGAGACTTTCGACGGCGACGTCGTGGTTACTATGGATTCAGACAACACGCATGATCCCAAGAGTATCCTGAATATGTTGGTAGCCACGAAGAGAGCCGATATTGTCGTAGGCTCACGCTATGTCACAGGCGGCGTACAGTTGAACGTCCCTCCATACCGCATTGTTCTGAGCAGGATTATCAACACTATAGTTGGCAGACTGCTCAAACTACCTGTAAAGGATGCCACAAGCGGCTTTCGCTGCTTCAGAGCAACTCTGCTCAAAAAACTCAGCCGTATCTTTCAGAAAAACATCGTTAACTCAAACGGCTTTGACTCATCTCTAGAGCTTCTGTTCAAAGCTGTTCACTCAGGAGGCTCTGCAACCGAGATACCCATATTCCTTGACTACGGTAGGAAGGGTGGCAACAGCAAGATGCACTTGCTCTCAACGATCATCAAATATCTTATCTTCCTGTTCAAATTCAAGCCGCACGCAGACTCAAATGGTCTGCAAAAGAGTAAGACAACGAAATGAATGAGCCGCCCTATCCGGCAGGTGCGTCTTTTGCCTCGGCTTGAAAAATGCTGGCGTGCGACAATCGCCCGTTTTATCCTATGGCACTAGGTTTTCCTGATGGATCTCAATGCTTTCGGGAATTCCGTTCTGCAGTGTGTTATCGATCCAGTGGAAAACGTAACATCGCCCTGAATAGCTGTTGAGGTTTCCTGCAATCATTTCTTTGAAATAGATGCCGGCCGCCCACGTTCCTTTCCAGGTGAAGCCATACATTATCACTACCGTATTGGTTCTGTCCATCAGCACCTCTATCAGAAACATGTCCTCGTGGCCAGATTCTGCTTTGCTTTTGCTCAATTCCGCAATCGTTTGGCCGTTCTGAGTAACGAATTTGTAATAGGTCTGGTTTGAGGAAAACTTCGCAGGCGTCAACCCTGCCATTTCATAATATTCAACCGTTTTCTGTGGACAAGGGCCTCCAAAAACGACTACCGTAGCATTGGCCACGCTTGACGCATTCAGCGCACCCGTTTCCAGCACCAGCTGACCCGTTGACTTGAAACTCTGCTTCTGCGTATTCACAGTGAGACCGTAGACCACCCCGCTGGCAATTGAGTCGTATCCACTTTCTGGCGTAGTGCTCTCGCTGGGATTCAGATGCAAAAAGTATACGGTGTTTGCAGGTGCATCGACTACCTTGCTTCCTATGAGCGCTACGGTCTGCGCGACGGCCTTCTTGGCGTTCACTCGGCCGTATCCATAGTAGATGTCGAATTTTGGCGAGCCTAAGTCGTCGGCCGTGTTTAGGAGCTGGCTTTTGACTTGCTCGTTGGTCATTGAAGGATATTGGCTCCATATGAGTGCTGCGACGCCGGCGACGTGCGGGCAGGCCATTGAGGTGCCGCTTAAAGAGAAGTACATGTTCCACAGATATGTTGAGTATATGCTTGTGCCTGGCGCAGCGAGGTCTACCCAGTCGCCGTATGAGGAGAAATCTGCGAGGCTGTCGGTCTCGTCGGTGGCCGTGACCGCAATGACTTCAGGGTAGGCTGCGGGATAATGTCTTGTGTTCGTGCCGCTGTTTCCAGCTGCGGCCACGATTAGAGCACCTTTGCCAATAGCGTAACTAATAGCATCGTGAATCAACTGACTCTCTTGATCGCTTCCCCAACTACAGCTAATTATTTTCGCTCCTTGATCAGCCGCGTGGATTATCGCGTTTGCCAAATCGTCGTCGTAGCCTGCTCCATTACGGTCTAATGCCTTTTCAGCCATGACTCCAACCTGCGCCAGTCCAGCTATGCCTATGCTGTTGTTAAGCACCGCAGCGATAATGCCTGCACAGTGTGTCCCATGTCCATTATCATCCATCGGATCGGGATCACCATTCACCCAATCATAGCCATGTGAAACGTAATTTGAGGCAAGATCCGCATGAGTGTAGTATATGCCTGTGTCGACTACAGCAACAAGAACTCCATGATTGCCTTTCTGCAGATTCCATGCATCGGCGGCCTGTATCCTGCTGGGTCCCCACTGGTAGATCCATCCTGCATCGTTCGGCGCCACATCAGCCTTGCGTTTCCAATTCGGTTCTATGTATCTTACACTTTCGTCACTCAGGACATTTTTGATGATGAGGGAAACCTTGTCTGTGGGGACGCTCGCCACGAGACTCTGAATCTTCCCGTCTACAACAATGCTGCTGACCACGCGTCCATTCTGCTCCGCTATGTCTTGAATCAGTTTCTGACAGTCTGGCTCTCTCTTTTCTTGGATTCCTAGAACGAGTTCCACATGCGTTTCGTTGGAAGCAAAATCAAACCCTCCTGTAGGTTCATTGTTGTTATTGACGCTGAACGGCCACTGTCTGAACCATTGATTTTCTGCTGAGGCGCTCAAATACTGTATAGAAGAGAGGATTACGCCTTCCAGTAATAGTGTGATTAGAATAAGGGCCGTGGCATGCAGGATGTTGTGCAAGATTCCCATTTTTTCACATTTCTGTCGTTGTGTTGAACAGTTGTTTTGTTTTACGTGACTACAATATGTCTTCTTTCAGACCTATAGTGTTAATATGTGGAAACTGACTTATAAACGTTCTTTTCTATTGAAGAGTTTGATACATACACGCCGAATTGAGCTTTTGTTTGATTCATTCTCTGGCTCACATTCTAATTCCGAATCAAAACTGCTAAAAAGTCTTTAATAAACGTGCACACGCCATCATATTTGAATCAAAAAAGAGGAATGGAAAAAAAATGAAAAGCTTAGGTTCACGAATCAACAGGAAAACTCTACTATCGGCTTCTTTGATGATAATACTTGCAATCAGCACATATGCTTCACTGAGCATCTTTAGCTTCAAGGCATTGGGAGCATCCTATAGCGAAACCGACTACAAGAGAATCTACGGCGTCTTGGGAAATGATACCTACGAACTTTACCCATACGAGGCTAAGAGTTCGCAGGTCGGCTTCTCCAAATATGGAGAGCTAATGAATCCCTATGTCCCAGTCGGACTTAACTACAGTGGCCAAATCGATCCTTTTGCGAATTCGTTTGTGGCGAAGCAGGACTGGAACGAAGGTTGGGTACTGAACGTTACATACATCCAATCAGGCATGTACAAGAACGTTTGGGCCTTCGCCCTCTACAGCGACACACTTGGCAGCGGCACACCCCCAGACCTCGACTGGCAACATGTGACAAACGGCCTGAGTAGTCCGTACTGCGGCAGAAAAACTAACGTCTACGCAAGAAGCTATCCCATCGAGAAGATATACGACGGCCCAAGAAGGGCGGAGTACAGACTGCGAACGGTAATCTCCACCAACACAACTGTGCCTGCGTTTGAGGACGACAAAATCCTTGAACTCACCATCCACGTCATATACGAGAAAGTAAAGAAGTACGTCCTTTGGATAAAGGACATCAAGCGTGTTGACGTTGGCAAGGGCATTGGCACGATGCAGGTTGAATTCAGCGAAAGAGGACAGTGGGACATGGAACGCACATCGCATCCTCTCGCCTACGCACACTGGTTCGTCAACCAGACGACGAAATACAACAAGCACATATTCTACAATGGTTCTTACGCATACCGCACTGAGGCAAAAGATGCAGGCTACGACGTGTGCCAGATAATAAGCAAGTCGCTTCCATACGTTGGATGGGCAGCATACTGGCCAAACACCACAGTCAACTACGTCGAAGCCTTCGACGTGACCACTGTTCAGACAAGGCTCGGCACGCTTTCAACAGTCAACGACTACTACACGTCTACCCTGTGGCCTTCTGGATACCATTTCGGACGCAGATACGAGATTCTCAAATCTCCGCTTGCTTATCCTAGAGGAGAGGGTCACTGGAGCAACGAACCCATGGTGTTTGTGAATGGTGCAGTCAGGACCAGAGGAACCCACTACACTTGGACGTACAACGAAACCAGCGGCAGATGGGGTGTGGTCTTTGAGCCTGCATACGCTCCCATAACGACTGACTATATTCGGATCGTGTACAAATCTACCGAGGGAGTTCTGCAAAGCGACATGAGCCCAGCTCCGCATGAACCTGCGACGCCCTACGTCATTGGCGAATGGGCCTTTGACCTCACGTGGGCAAACATGACGCGATCAACCAACCAGTTCCGTTGCATAACATCTTACGGAGTGACTGACATACACGATGCCGACGATGCAGACAAACATGGAGTCCACCCAGATAGCCAAAGCGTATACAATGTGTTGGACAGAGAAGTCAAGTACCAACTTGATGAGCTGTTCAATCCTTGGGATCTTAACGACGCTGTACACAAAGACGACAACAGATGGATATACGAGAATACCCTAACGAGCGGCACCAATTACATCACACTGTCTCAAAGCTTCGACGACAAACTGTGGATGAACAAGAAATACGGCAACTGGTCAAATCACTATAAACTGGAATACAGCGGCGCAGGAACTATTGATGAATGGGTGAATGAATATGAAGACGGTTCTACCTACGCAGCGCACAGCAAAAATTGGGCATTGCTGCTGGGCGCAAACGCGTCTGGCGACGCTTGGGTAAGAATCACACCCTACGGTAGCGACTATGGCACTTCATCGAACAATACAATCAAATTCAAAGACCTCACGGAAATCAGCTTCTGGTACAAGACAATAGTTGCTAGTCCCAACTACGGGCCAGGCATGTTTGTGAAACTGAATCCAGGCGACAACTCGGGACACTGGGTAGCAATCAACATGTACGACAATAGCCTAGTCAGCACAAGCGGCTGGAGAAAGGTCGATCTGAGCAACGTATCAGCTTACACTGGACAGACTGCAGACAGATCATTCTGGTTCGGCGCAGATACTTGGACGTACGGTGGCAGCGGACCGTTGAACGGACTGACACCAGGCGAAGGCGGTACACTTGCATCGTTCGACTACTTCCGAAACAAACTGGCAGACTGGTATGTTGACGCTATAGTTGTAGAACTTGGACCCATGATTACAGGAAGCACTGTGGCCAAATATCTGATCGACGACATCGATGTTGGTTACTTGACCGGAGCAGGCTGCATAAGGAATGAACGAGTGTACAACATGGAAGAAGACAAGCTCATACCCTCATATTGGGATCAGTACTGCACTTCAAGTGAAAACGTGTTGGTAAACGGCACACTGTGGGCGAGACACGACAGCGTGAAAAGCTACGAGACTCTAGATCCATCAGAAGCTGGCTCGGACACATACAGAGATTACTACACAATCGACTTCACCAATGGAACAATCTGGTTCTGGAGGTATAGCGACACCTATAGCGAATACAGAAGACTGACACTATCGGCAGGCACAAAGGTGAAAGTGCTCTACTCGACGATAGAGTTCTGCACGGTCGGCCGCTATGAATGGGAGAACGTGGGCACGGTCTCGGCTGCTGTGGATTCTGCAGGAGCTTCAATGGTCACTTCAGCCTTCGAAGAGTGGAAGGACATCGAGATCTACAATTCAGCCCTCGACATGAAAGACTCGACATGGGGCTCATATATCCCGTATCTGATGCGCGAGCAAGGCGTTGCCAACAGAACAAAGTCGCAGTACCGCGATTCGCTGAAGAGAACCGATCTAAAGGATGACTGGTGCACAACCTACCCGATTTCAAGCAGCGCCATAGTCACAATAGGTGGGCCTGCTGCGAACGTGCTGGCGGAATACTACAACGACTTTACCGATGCTTTCCTCACAAAGTCCGACGTGTCAACCAGCGATTTGACAGGCTACGGAATCTATGCGCCTGGATGCTGGAACAAGACGCGTGCGTACTATGGCGGAGCTTCGGGCGCAGGCGGATACGCGATAATATCGACCTACAAAGACATCAACGGCACAATCGGATTCATCGTTTGGGGATACAACGGCGACGACACGTTCTACGCGTGTTACGCGCTGAGGCACGGGTTGATTGCGTATATGCAGTACCTGCAGCCAGGCGTAACGACGTTGATTCTCAAGATGACGTACACAGGATCTTGTGCGCCGACTATAAGCATCGTGGAAAGCCTTGGAATATTCACGGAATGCACGGGCTTCGGCCACCTCAAATACCTCGGCGAAGGCGGCTCAACATATGTAAGAACAACCTACGTCCTGCCGGAAGCAAGAAGACTCTTCATCGAACATAAACTGATGTCCTTCACGTGGCCAACAAGCATACACTCAGATCCGTAAGATCGGAACCAAACCCTTCCCTTTTCTTTTTTTTAGAAAAATTTACATTTTCGACAAGACTTCAGCCAGCAGCTCCTTTGATCGCTTTCAGGTCTATTGCAGCAATGGCATTCCATCGGAAATTCTTAGCGTAGTCAGCAGCTCTAGCGCCGAGTTTTTCATCCTCTAAGCTTAGCACTTTCAGAATTGCCTGACTCATGTTGCTGACGTTTCCGACAGGTTCAAGGAACACGCTTGTGCACTGACCAAAGATTTCTCTCAGGGCTGGGATGTCGTATGCCACGACGGGGATGCCGCAGGCAAGAGCTTCAGCAGGCGCTATGCCCCATCCCTCGAAACGACTTGGAAAAACGAAGACTCTGCTTGACTTCAAAAAGCCATAAAGTTTCTCGTCGCTACATTGTCCATGAATCAGGATGTTCTCTTCTAGATTTGCGGTGGCGATGCTTTCTTTCAATGAGGCCAATTCTACTCCGTTTCCAATGACGAGAAGCCTCGCGCCACTTCTTTCCCGAACCACATTCCCCCATATTTCCACCAAGTCGAAGATCCCTTTTTCCTTAGCGATTCTGCCTACGAAAACCCCGTCGAAGATCTTGACGTCTGACGGAGGTCTGATATTGCTGATGAAGTTCAAGTCAATCGCGTTGCCGCTGACATGGATATTGTCCTCGATAACTCCGCTGTCCTTCAAGGCCTTTGCAGTGAACTTCGAAACAGCTATGATGGCCTTTGCTTTCTTGATGAGAGGAAGCGAAGCGTAGAATGTGGCAGTTTTAATCAGCGATACTGTTCTGCTGTAGCCTATCATTCTATAATTGCCATAAAGCGAGACATCTCCAAGATCGTGTTTTTCGGTGGGAATGTCAATGTGGTGAACGGTTATGCACAGTGGCCGACAAAAGATCTTGCCTATTATGTTGCCTACTACAAGGTTAGGTAGGGTGTTGTTGGGAATCAGTATGACGTTGGGATTTTGGCGATGGATTATGGGGAGACTTTTGAATAGAGCCTTCGCCATCCAGAACATCCATTCGACATACGTGCCAAGCCACCCTCTTCCTTGAAAACTTGGAGAGAGCTGATGCCTTTCGCAAATGTCTCCCAAGCCCTCTAGCATGCTTGGAGCGGGTTCCAGAACGGCGATGCTTACATTGTCTCGTGTGCAAAAAATTTTCACAGTTTGGACGAACCTTTTCTCGGCGCCTCCTACGGCGGTGACGTGCGCCGAAGGATGAAAGAAGATTGCGAAGATTCTGAGTGAGGGCCGAAGCTCCTCTTTCTTTTTTCGAGTCAACGAGCAACGGATTCTCTGCTTCTGTGCGAGCAACTCCTGTTCACGTGTCACGTTAGCTTTTGGATGGTTTCCTCCAGAACTTGAAAATGCTTTGCGCATGAAAAGTTTTCGTCCACAAACTTGCGTGTTTTTGCGGCGACTTCTTTCTTGTCGAGACTGGCTGCTTTCAGGGTTCTTTCGGCGAAGTCTTCCAAGTCATAGGGTTTGGCTCTGAAACCTGTTTCGCCTTCGATCACGGTTTCGCACGGTCCGCCGCCGTCGTCCCAGACGACCGCAGGGGTTCCGCACGCCATGGCCTCGACAGGTCCAAGGCCGAAGTCTTCTTTGGGAACCGAGTAGGCGTAGACATCTGCAGCGTTGTAGAGTCTCAGAAGCTCTTCTTGACCTATGAAACCTAAAAATCTGACGTTTTTCTCAATCCCCATTTTTCGGCTGAGCACTGCAAGCTTCCGTATGTATTCTATGTTTTCCTGTGAGATTTCGCCTGTTATAGCTAGAGTTGCTGAAGGAAAGTCCTTTACTATGTAGCTCATTATTTCAATTAGCCATTCCCAACGTTTGACCGCAACGACTCTTCCGGTTGAGAGTATTAGAGGCCAACCGAATTGTGCACGAGTCTTCACAAGGCTTTCTTCGTCTAGGATTCTAAAGGCCTCTGTGTCTACTGGGGGATAGCAGATCTGTGCGTGCACGCCATAGATGGCGCGGATTCTTTTGGCCGTGAAGTGGCTGTTAGTCAGCACGGCGTCTGAGTTCACTACGCCGAGGTAGTCTACTTCTTTCAGAAGTGGCCCTGCAGCTTTGCTTAGTTTGAAGATTGTCTCTCGAACATGATTGAATCTCCATAGGGCTCTTTCTTCTTGGTTGAGGTATAGAAATCTGGGCGGCGAGTGGATGTAGCTGATGTATTTTCTGCCTCTGATTTTCTTGTTTAGATAGCCTATCCAAGGGGCTGGTCCGTAGCCGTGGCATATCAGAATGTCCTCTCGGCCGAAAGCAGACAAGGCCAGCGGGGCCAGCGGGATTGAAGAGATTATTCGGATCGTGGGACTGTTTGGGATCGGCTTTTTGAAGAAGCTTTTTGTGTAGCAGTGTGGGTTCGCTGATTCCTTTTTGAGGCTTTTGTCCACATAGGCGAAAAATGCGTTTGCGTCGTGGCCTTTTTTGTGGAGGAAGTCAACCTGTTTCAGAATTACTCTTTCGGCTCCTCCCAACTCTTTCAGGTGGCTATAAACTATTGCGATTTTCAAGTGGCTCCTTCCTATTCGGCTCGGCGCTGGCCTTGCGGATGCTCGGCAGCCTGGCTTGTCTTTGCTGCCTTTGTGTCTTTTTTGGTTCCGTGAGACGGTTAATCTTTAAACGATTATTAAACGGTTTTTAGAGGTTCGGATTCCGAACTGGAACAACGGTTTCCAATACGCTTTTCTACCTCAAGAGCGCACTAGTGAAGCAACAAGAAAGGATGGACTGATGAGCGACATACCGGGTGAAGCAGGCGAGCCTCAAGCGCCTCAACAAGTTGATATCAATCAAATAACCGCAATCGTTTCCGCGGAATTTCAGATAGAAGAATCCATGTCTGAAGACGGCGTTCCAACCTTCTTTCTTATGCAGCCGCAAGAGACTAAACTGCCTTTCCTGAGGTTGCTCAAGAACTTGGAACCCTTTAGCCTTATGGCTTTGCTGCGCAGGAAAAACGGCAGAATCGTGTTGAAGATCGTCTCGAAACCTCCGATAAAGCCGAGCAACATACTGATAAACTGGATACTATTCTTCGCCACGATTGCCACCACCTTCACGACCGGATACATGCTTTCATCAGACATAATGGATCCGCTGATGGGCGGGGCAACATTCACGATTGCGATAATGGCTGTGTTGGGCGCGCATGAGATGGCCCACAAGCTGACTGCGAACAGAAAAGGCATAGACGCTACACCGCCCTACTTCATACCTGGCCCGCCGTCCATGTTTGGCTTCTTGGGAATCGGCACCTTCGGTGCAGTTATAC
This sequence comes from uncultured Candidatus Bathyarchaeia archaeon, assembly GCA_964354055.1. Taxonomy (GTDB): domain Archaea; phylum Thermoproteota; class Bathyarchaeia; order Bathyarchaeales; family Bathycorpusculaceae; genus DATKKK01. The sequence goes on from CAYGYI010000011.1 coordinate 14,603, forward strand.
TGCAGAAGTCGCTACCGCCAAATAGGGATTCGTTGTTTGATGTGGGCGCAAGTGGTCCAGTCGTAGGATTTCTTATAACCATAATAGCCGTGGTTGTGGGCTTTCCATTTTCCAAATACACATGGATTCCGGGGGACGCAGCAACGCTTCCAGAGCCTCTGCTGTTCCTGCTTGTTGGCATGTTTCTTCCGCTTTTCGGGTCTATTCCGCCGAGGCCTTCGGGAGATTTCATGTTGGGGATAAACCTGCATCCTGTAGCTTTTGCTGGTTGGGTCGGCCTCGTTGTCACCATGCTCAACCTGTTACCTGTGGCCATGCTCGATGGTGGCCACGTCGCCCGAGCCTTGGTCGGCGACAAAGTTCGACTCGTTTTAGGGGCTTTGTCCGTTGTTCTGCTAATCGTCGCGGGCTTCCTGCCTATGGCATTGTTCGTGTTGTTCATGTCCATGCACAAGCATCCGGGACCACTGGACGACGTTTCCAACCTGTCTTTGGGCAGAAAACTGATGACTATCCTACTTGTGGCTGTTTTCGTGCTGTCTTCATATCTGCACTACTTCGTGTTCATCTTGCTCAATCTATTTGGCATCTGAAACAGTCAGCCTTAGGGTCTGCTAAGCGTATTTGCGTTGCACGGGTATACAGGAAGATTTATTAAATGTTGCGATATACGATAACTTGCTCGACTGAAAATTCTGATTGTGAACCACTATGAGAGGAACAAGGATATTGGTTGTTTTCTTCTTGATTTTTACTTCTGCCTCTCTGCTGATTCCTTGCCCCATGTTTCCAGGTAGCCTTCTCTGCGTGGCCATCGGTCGCATCGCAAGCCAGTATGACGGCTTCTTGGGTTCGGTTGTCAATGGGCTGTTCTATGGCGCAATACTGTGGGTAGTCTTTGTGGCTATAAGCAGGAAACTTGGGGAAGATTAGGCAAAAAAAGATCTTAAGCTGGCTCAGGTTCACTGTCGGGGCAGAAAGCCCACGAGCTTGGTTTTTGTCCCGCACTTGATGCAGCTTAGGACAAGCTCAGCCAGCTCATCGTCCTTGACAACTGTTTCCACGATATGGTAGGTTTCTTCTGTCTCGTCGTCTGGCGAGATCATTGTTCCACACTTGGGGCACGGAAAGGCGCCGTCTCCATCGATCTTCGTCAAGTCAACCGTGTATATGCTGCTATCCTTAACTGCGGCTTTTTTCATCATTTTAATTCACACCTTCTTAATGTTTGTTTGGTTGTTTTCCCTTGTTCAGCCGAGAATATATTAAACGATTATGAATCACTAATTCAGATTTGCAATAAACGCACATGTGTCGATGCGAAAGACAAATTCGGTTTTTACTCGTTTGTGCAAGCAGTTATTAGGAGAAGACTTCAGTAAAAGTTATGAGTTTATATGAGCGAGTAGAGTGCGAAAACCGTTTAGAAAGGTGTTGAATGTTGGATAATTACGACGTGATCGTGGTCGGCGCTGGAACTGCTGGCTGTCTGGCCGCCAAAGCCACAGCTGAGGCAGGTTTAAAGGTCTGCCTTGTCGAACGGAAAAGACGCGAAGAGGTTGGAGAGAAGATATGCGGAGATGCATTGGGCGAGCATCATCTGAAGAATTGCGGCCTAGAAAAGCCGCAGGGCGGCGAGTTTGACAAGCGCATAGAAGGCATCAAGATTTTCTCGCCTGACATGGAAACGGTCTTCACGATTAAGCATGAAGATTTCATGGGTTACCTGCTGAACAGGAGGCTTTTTGGACAGTGGCTGCTGAAGAAGGCACTTGACAGAGGCGCCCTGCTTATGGATCAAACCCTCTGTTCTGGTCCACTCGTTCAGAAGGACTACGTCACTGGTGTTACAGTCAGAAACCTGACGACAGGCAAGGATAAGCATATGAAAGCTAAGGTCGTTGTGGATGCCAGCGGGTTCTTCGCTTCGGTGAGGCGTAAGCTTCCAGAGGAGGTCGGGCTTGAAACTGAGATTGCCAACGAGGATGTGGAGGCGTGTTACAGGGAGATTCGGCAGCTTAAACAGGAAGGCGAGAACACCAAGTTCTGCGAAATCTACCTCAACCAGAAAGTGACGCCTGGAGGCTACACTTGGGTTTTCAACAAAAGCGGCGCCAGAGTCAATGTAGGCCTCGGCATTTGCATGCGCGGCAAATTTCCCAACCCCAAAGGACAGCTGTACAAGCACATCTTGACCAAGCCGATGTTTGAGGGTTCCCTGCTTCTGCAGGGAGGCGCGTGGTACGACCCAACCCGCAGGCCTCTGGACAACATGGTTGGCAATGGCATTGCGCTCATAGGTGACGCTGCGAGCCTCGTTAACCCGATTCACGGTGGCGGTATAGGCCCGTCGATGCTCAGCGGCTTCCAAGCAGGCAAGACGATAATCGAGGCTCTGGAGAAGGATGACGTGAGCAAGGAAGCGCTGTGGCCCTACAACTGCCGTTACATGCAGACATACGGAGCCAAACAGGCTGGGCTGGACATTTTCCGCCTGTTCCTCATAGCCAGCCGCGATGACGAACTCAGCTACGGCATGAAATACAAGCTTCTTACTGAGGAAGACGTTCTCAGGGCAGGTATGGGCGACGAGTTCCGCCTCAACGTCAGCGAAACCGCGAAACGCGTCTTCAGAGGACTGAAGAGAATTCGTTTCCTCAACAAGCTGAGGCTCACGGTCAACACTATGAAACAGGTCAAAGCGCACTACGCGGAGTATCCGCAAACCGCCGAAGGCTTCAAGAAATGGCGGCGGGAGACGGAAAGCATGTTTGAAGAGGCCAAGACGAAAATCATAAGCTAGCTGGCTCCGGCCGAGCGTCTTGAGAGAGCGTGCATTGCAATGCGTGTTGCGGTTCTGGCCACAGGAGGAAAGGATTCGATTCTGGCACTTTATCACGTGTTGCAGGAAGGCCACGAAGTGAAGTATCTGGCCACGATGATCCCACAACGCGAAGACAGCTGGATGTTCCACTACCCAAACATCAAACTAATCGACCTAGTGGCTGAAGCTGTTGGAATCCAGCTGGCGAAGGCTGAAACCTCTGGAGTCAAAGAAGAAGAACTCGATGACCTCAAACGCCTGATCGAAACCTTGGACGTACAAGGCATACTCTCAGGAGCCATAGCCTCAAC
>CAYGYI010000012.1:0-16921 GCA_964354055.1 uncultured Candidatus Bathyarchaeia archaeon
CCTTCTCAGCACCATATGGATATCCGTTGTTTGCAGGCCATTCTGAAAAGGCGCTGACGAAAACTGTTGCAGTTCCGTTGGCAACCCACGGCTCAACATAGACGCTTTGAACAACATCTGTCGTTTCTCCAGGAAGTATGTTTCCCTCAGACGAGGCAAGTCCTATTGGGATGGACGAGTTGTCATAAACATTGAATACTATCACAACATGTTTTGTGCTGAACGCGTAATTCTTGACGGCTGCCCTGAAGTATGCCGTGTTTCCTCGAATCACGTTTTGTTTCGTGAAGCCGTTTTGGTCGCACAATGTGGCATTGAGTATCTGCATGGTTCCAGTTTCTGTGCCGTTTGGACCTAACAATTGCGTTCTGGCCACTATTGGTCCCAAGGGGCTATTGACCTGTATGCCTGCGAGTCCTGAGGGGACAAGCTCCTCTATTTGGGTTGCATTGTTGAAATGCGTAGCATTTCCGTATACGGTCACGATTTCTCTAAGCTCGTAGGATGATTTATCTGTGTAGACAGTCAATTCAACCCATATTCTTCCAGCTATTACTGGACCTAGGTTGGAGACAAGAAGGATTACCATAATGACTAGGCCTACAGCTAACTTGCTTGTTTTGTATATGCCCATGCTCTCTTCTCCCTTACCCTTAACTAGTATTCATCGTTCCGCGCATATTAAGCGTTCTGGAATCTTATTCTAGTCAGGTTCCTAGAAATGTGAAGAATAGCAAAAAGGGGGAAATAGGTTTCTCTATTCCCTTATTTTATGCTGCTTCGATGCCGAAGTCGACGATCGTTTCCGGTCGTCTTGTTGGGTAGTATGCGCTGCCGCCCCAAAGTGGCCAGCCGCTCAATACGCCAACATATATCGTGCCGATGCCTGCAACTGCAAACTTGGGTATGAAGATGTCAATCTCTGTGGTTCCGTTGATGTATGTACACCATTCGTGTTGTCCGCCGACGGTTTCCCACTTGTAGCCGAAACCAAACGGTACGCCTACTTCGTCACATGCTGTGACTGTGAAGAGGGCATCGAACGTCTGATCCGAGTACGTGCCGTAATCAATCGTCACGTGGATGTACTCGCCGTGCTTGTAGGAAGCTGCGTCTAATGTGGTCTTCCATATTCTCACACGGTAGTCATACTTGAATTCCATTGTGTCGTTGACGACTTGGCATGCAATGTCTACTGTAGCGATGACTTTCCACTTGCCAAAGTAGTACTCTGGATTGTCGCATGGCCATGGAAGCCTGAAGAACACACATACGTGACCATTTGCATCAGTTCTGCCGTAGAAGATACCCCATATCTGGCTGTGTGGATCCATCACTTGGAAGGCTACATCCTTCTGTTGTGTGGGCCACAGGCTGTACGTTACGTTTGCACATAGCCAGAGGCCTTTCTGCGGCCAGACCATGTCAGCTGGAACGTTCGGGCCAGCGCCGTTGAAGCCAGCTGGGTATTGACAAGTGTATAGGTCAATGTTTCTGCCCATAGGCTTGAAGTACGATATGTACAGGCCGTTCTGAACGAAATGCTCCAGCGGGACTGCAGTGTCTGAGCCGAACCATGGTGCGTATGCTCTCTCTGGGTGTGGGAAGCCAGCAACTGTGGTGTCAATCAGCGTTAGGTCACATTGTTCCGGTGGGTACGTGGTTGAGTCGTAGATCGACGTGAAGGTTATGGTAGCAAGGGTTCCTTGACCGAATGGTGCAGTGTGTATACCAAAGTCTCCTGGAATACCAAGGAACACTATCCACACTGTGCCAGCAACATTGTCAATCTCGTTCTTCACAACCAGTATACCATTTGGCCAGAAAGCTGCAAACCAGCCGTCTGGGTCAATTGTGCTGGTGGTTGCTTGGATCAGTGTTGGATCGAATGTGTACGTCATGTCGAAGCCTGCAACGTCCCAGAATGGGTCAAGGTCAACAACTGAACTTCCGTCCCATGCGGCCAGCATGATGTCTGAGTCGAAGGTTTCACCACTCTTCACGTTCTCAACAAGCTCTGGCATAATCTTCAACAGTGGGTTTGGCGGGTATACCAGTGTCCTCGAGATTATGGTTATCTCGGCGTCGATTCTGTCGTGGTCAACCGGGTTGCCTCCGTCGTTTGCGAGTGTTGAGTCAGTGATCGTTATGAAGGTCGTGACATCTGGTTCACCTGGCATTCCTTGCTTCTTAATCTGCATGGTCAATGTTGCGGCGCTACCTGTGCCGTTGAAGTTTAGGGCTGGAAGCATTGCAGCTTCAGCGAGCCAGTACATCGTACCTGGTGCAGAACCTGACATGCTTGCAGTCTCATCGACTTGGTCCTTCACGCCGATTGTCGGTGAGAAGAGTATGCCAACGCTTCCAACGCGTGGAATGTGCTTTACGTGGCTTACATAGCCTACGTAAATCGTGTCCCAACCTATCTGAAGGTCGACACCGTAAAGGCGCGTTGCATTCTCAACCATCAGATCAACTGTGAAGGTGTCTCCAACGCAATTGGCTGGACCGAATGTGCTTGGTGTGGCTACTAGTCTGAATGTTGCACCGGCGGCTGCTTTGGCGTTTGGTACTGCGATTGCTAGGGTGCTTGCGATCAGCATTGCGATAAACAGCATACTAAAAGATTTTTTCGTGTTCATTTTCCTTTCTCCTTTCTCTATCAGCAGAATAAACTGACACGTTCCTTAGATTAAAGGTTTCTGGAAATATCTTCTACTTTAAAACAGAATATGAGCAACATGGAGATACTGGCATTAATCATCTCGTGACGGTTTTTCACCATTCTCAGCGGTCTCGCTCTTCTTTTTCACCATGTCAGTGTACTCTTTCACAAGCTTTTCAACATCCACACCCTGCTCAACTTTGCGCGGGGCACTGAAAAGCATGTCACCACTCTTGACAATCTTTATCTCTTTCAGCCCATACTGCGCCCTCACCCGCCTGTCCTCCCAAACCAGCGCATACACGATAATAGCCGCAGGCCCAACAATCAACAGCAACGGGTTAATGCAGATCATGTAAAGCTCGAGTACCACAAACAACGCAAACAGCGGCGGAACCCAAAACCAGAAACTAGTCAAGCAAACTTTCGACAAGTACAGCAACTCGTAAATAGAATCCTTCAGACTTTGCTTCACCTCATCTCTTTCCAAAAGCAGTCCTCAAAACAACAAGGCCCCACGGTTTATTTAAGCTTTGACAAGCAAGAAAACAACACTGTCCAGGAAAAAATGCGCTGAACAATCCATAGAATATTGTTCCGGAAACTTAATAAACAGAAAACTGCACTTCTTCAATTGCAGAAAAGGAAAGGAGAAAGAGAATTATGAATAAATTCGGTATAATTGCAATAGCTATCTTGAGTGTTCTAATGCTAGTATCGCTATATCCAGTGAAAGCCGATCGCGGAACGAGAACTAACTTGGACATCACATGGTACGTAAATACTGACAGTGCCTACACAGCTTTGAAAGCCGACGAAGTTGACATGATTCAGTGGTCATTGACGCTGGAGCAGAAGGTCGAAGTTGAGGCGAACCCTGACCTGCAACTCGGAGCCTTTTCGGAGAACGGGCTGTGGGAGTTCGATCTTAATAACGAGCCGACCATACCTGACTATCCGACGTCGCTAAGTCCAACTTCCGTCTTGAAGGTTAGGCAGGCAATCGCATGCCTAGTCGACAAAACCTACATTGTCCAATCAATCTTGGGCGGCTTTGGCGTCAGACTCGACGCGCCAATATGCTTCCCACAGACTGTGGGCTGGGTTGACCCAAGCGTCGTTTCCTTCGATTGGGACAACGACGCCATCATCAACGCAACTGAAGACCAATACCCATACAAGTACAGTATCAGCGATGCTGTTGACTATCTTGCAGATTTAGGCTTCAACGACACGGACGACAACGGCTACTTGAACTATCCGGACGACCCGATGTGGTTGGATAAAGCAGGCAACGACACGACATTGATGCCTCTGAAAATATGCATACGCAACGGGGACGCGCCGAGATTACAGTGTGGCAGACTACTGGTGAGCCAGCTTGAAGGTGCCGCCGCCGTTCCAGGAGACAGTGCGTTGGCAAACCATCCACAGTGGGCAGTGAGAGGCTTAGTTGGCGGAGACTTTGACACTACGGATGCGTTGTGGGAGGCAGGCAGGCCAGTATTGAAGCCGATCGTTATGGAGCAATTCAACTACCACGTCTATACTGGTGGCTGGAGTTTCGGCAGATACCCAACCTACCAATTCAGCCTATTCCACAGTATGTTCCACTATCCGTCCGGCCCGAACTACCTTGCAGGAGCAGGCATCCATCCGGCTTACGACTTAATCTTGGAGGACTTGTACTACGCTGCAAACGTTGGTGATGCTCAGGCCGCTTCTAAGGCAGCCACCGTGTACCACGTGACGAACGTCGTGAACATCCCGTTGTGGAGTTTCACAAGTTTCGTTGCTTGGCGCAAAGAGTTGGCTGGAGTGGTCAACATGAAGGGCGTCGGCACCGTCAACGATTACACGTTCTTGAACGCGTGGCGTGTCAAGACGACTGAACCGTTGCGGTTTGCGTGCGTGAGTAGTTGGGACATCTTGAACGTTATGTACAGCCAATGGTACTTCGAGTACGCTCTGCTGGACCGTGTCTACAACGGCCTGATCAACGCGAACCCGTACGACTTGGCAATTGATCTTCCGTGGGGTGCTCAGGACTGGGAAGTCGGAACGTGGACAGATCCACGCACCGGCACCGATAAGACGACAGTCACATACTGGCTCAATAAGGGCCAAGGATGTGCTGGGCCTGAAAATGGCACCTTCAGCGGTAACTTCAGCGCTATTGACTACATGTTCTCATGTTGGTACAACTACGCCTACGATGACGACTGGCAGTGGAGCAGCTTCATGGACATCAACCACATCGAGCGCGATTACTTCCCGAACGGAACTTTGCATGACCCATTCAAAGTAAAGGTGTACTTCGACGACGTCAGCATGTGGTTCGTGTACGCGCCTATCTACCCAATGATGGGTCCAGCCAACATATTGAGACCCCTGTTGTGCAGTGAAGGCAGTACATCGTTCACAGGCGCAGACTTGGTTGAAAGCCCACCAGGCTACTTTGAATACGGCTTCACCGCGGACAAAGTCGTCCTCGTCAAGTACGCCACCAAGAACGGCGCTAACATGACCGAAGGCGTCGACTATTACATCCGCGCAGGCTACGACACATTCACACACAACGTCTTCGTACCAATGACAGCATTCGCACCAGGCGACCAAATCTTCATCAAATACTACTACGCGATTTACGACGGTGCAGGCGGCTTATACATCGGCGGAAACTTGGGCTATGACTGGGAAGACACCATGTACGCTTATGGCTACGCCTATCCATTATCCATAAGCGGAACAAACGCTGCTCTCAACAAGAACCCATACTACTTCATGGAGATGGTTCCAAAGGGCGAGATTGACTTCAGATACTACTTCAAAGCTGGCACCAAGCCGCGCAGCGGCAACTACAAGATCGACATCTTGGACGTAGTCAAATGCACGGGCGCCTATAGCACAAAGGGAGACCAAGCATTCAACGAACTGTACCTTGCAGGTGCTGATATTGACGACAACGACTTATGCCACATAGGCATACTCGACCTCGTCACCATCACCGGCAAATACGCAAACACGTGGGGAAAACCACCAGCATAAGATAGCCAACAGAACATATCTTACACTCTCTTTTTTTGTTATCACGAAGTAAACATCGTCTTCTTTAGAATTCAACAACGCTTGATGCCAGAAGTATCAAGTTTCGCCATGAGCCAAAACTTAAATACTCGCCTCTTCTCTAAAAACCAAGAGGAGGCAAAGTAATTATGGGATTGAAGAACTATATCGCGAAAAGAGTCGTGTACATGGGTGTTCTCGTTTTTGCCGTAATCACGGTTAACTTCCTTCTCTTTTCAATGCTTCCCGGAGACCCTATGGAAGCGTATGTTTCTGGCATGAAGAAAGTTGATGAAGCAAAATTCAATCAGCTGAAAGCCTACTTCGGCCTCGACAAACCCCTCCACGAACGATACTTAATCTCGCTGAGAAACCTGCTCACGTTCAATCTGGGGGTGTCCTTTAAATACCGTTCTCCCGTCTTTGAGGTTATAGTCAAAGAGAGACTACCAAACACGTTGCTCCTAATGGGCTTCTCAACAGTGCTTGAGATTGTGCTAGGAATGCTAGTAGGCGTGTTGGTGGCCTACAAGAGAGGTGGACTTTTCGACACTGCAGCCGTGACTGGTTCACTGATAACCTTCTCAGTTCCGATATTCTTTCTAGGATGGCTGATGATCGCGTTCTTCTCGCTTTTTCTGCACTGGTTCCCGTCAGGCCTTGAGCAGCCAGTCGCATGGGGCCGTGTTCCTCCAGCTAACTTCTTGGTGTGGATGTCAGGAAGATTATATCACATTGCACTTCCAACAATAACATTGGTGTTGTTCTCTGCCGGAGGATGGATACTTCTGACGCGGGCATGTGTTCTTGAAACGATCAACGAAGATTATGTTATCACAGCAAGAGCAAAGGGACTCAAGGAAAGAACTGTTTTGTACAAGCACGTCTTGAAGAACGCTTCATTACCGCTAATCACGAACGCCGCCATGTCGTTCGCGTTCATGCTTTCCGGCGCAATCATTACAGAGACTCTCTTCAACTACAGAGGAATGGGTCTGCTGACGTGGACCGCGATTAGCAGTGGAGGAGGGCCAGATCTTCCTCTGTTGCAGGCTATCTTCTACATACTGGCCCTCTGTGTAATCATAGCAAACTTCATAGCAGACCTGCTGTATGGAGTAATAGATCCACGTATAAAGTACAGCTAGAAACTTTAATGGTGAACTAGAGATGGCAACCCGAAAGCAAAAACTGGACTTTGCAGCAAGAAGGCTCAAAGGATTCTGGAGTCAATACAGCAAATGCAAGAGAGGACTCATTGGTCTGATCATGATCATGGTCTTCGTTCTTCTGGCCATACTCGCGCCATTTGTTGCTCCATTCGACCCCTTAAACCCACAAATATACGTTGGTCAATACCAGTCGCTCGGCCCTTCTGGGGGACCCAGAATCTCCTCTCAACTTGCGAAACCCGCATGGTACAAATACCTGCCATGGATTGGCAGAGGAGAAACACTATTGACTGAGAACTTCTACAATCTGGTCCGGAAGTATGAAATCACAACGGGCGTTTATCAGACTCTTCAGACGTTCGGATCCGAAACCTCGACAGACGAGGGCACGTATGACACCAGCCTGAGCATGAGTCACCGCATTTCGAGGGTGGAAAACATCACTCTGACCTATGAAAACGGAACCAAGGCCGAAATGTCACAGTCCGACTGGATATTTGCATATGAGGGATTGACCAGAAGCACACGCGATATCACGCCATTAAACGCTTATGAGAACAACACCAAGTTCTCGGTAACGTACGTGACAGGTACCGATTTGGTCGACAACATAAAAGTCGTTGAGGATCACAAATTCACCACACTCGAGAGCTTCAACCAGTGGGCCCTCAAGACGAACGTCGCCCCCGATCTGGTAAGCATTAACTACAACACTGAGAATGGATTTGCCTTCGATGAGAACTCGACCGAGAATCGAGGTTGCGTCGAGATATCTTACGGCGGAGCGACAGCTCCAACTGAGGCCATTGAAGTGACTCTTACCAAGAACTTCACATATCCATTTTACGAACCTCCAGCAGCGTTCTGGCTACACACGTCAATGATGCTTGTACCCAGAAGCAACGCTGAGCAGAACGAATGGAACAATGCTACACTTGCAATCCTGATTCAGCCGGAAAACGGCTCAGAGTTCTTGGTTGCCACCCGACCGAAGGCCACAAACTCGACAGCCAGGCCGGAGTATCTTGCGGAATATGCCGAATCAAGCGACCCAGCAATTGCGAGGAGTGTGCATGTCAGTCCAGCTGAGGATGGCATCTTCGTATCCGCTGGAAACTACAAATTCATTGTTCGCGTCATCATTCCACCAGGAAGCCAAGCAGCCAAAGTGTACTTGGATGATGTGGACTGCATCATCTATGGTAACGTTTTTGGAATCTTGGGAACCGACAATGGCAGGCCCCTGCCAAGAGACATTTTTTCCATGCTCATCTGGGGATCAAGAGTATCACTCTTTGTAGGAGGTTTCTCAGCGGTCTTCTCAACGCTCATTGGTCTTTTCTTAGGATTGGTTTCAGGATATGTGGGCGGCCTAGTCGACGAGGGCATCATGAGGTTTGCTGATTTGTTGCTCGTACTCCCAACTCTGCCGCTGTTCATCATACTCATTGTAGCCTTGCGATCCATCTCGGGACTCGTTAGCATGTGGAACGTAATCATCATCCTGACATTGTTTGGCTGGATGGGCTTCGCGCGTTCAGTAAGATCCATGGTGCTGAGCATTCGCGAGAGATCATTCATCGAGGCCGCAAGGGCTTCGGGGGCGGGTAGACTCCACATCATAAACAAGCACATAGTTCCAAACGTGTTCTCTCTTGTTTACATCACGCTGGCAACTGCCGTACCAGGTGCCATAATCACTGAGGCTTCATTAAGCTGGCTAGGATTAGGTGACCCGAGGGTGGCATCATGGGGCAAGATACTGTATGATTTCAACAACTCGAGTATTGCAGTCTCAGCAGGGCTTACGGAATACTGGTTCTGGATCTTTCCGGCCTGCATTGCCATCGCGTTGCTTGCTACAGCGTTCATATTAGTCGGATATGCACTAGACGAGATACTGAACCCAAGACTAAGAGAACGAAGATAGAACTGCTAAGGCTCGCGGTGCTCTAAGAGAAACCACACCGTCTCGTCAACATAGACCCAGAATTTTCTTTCCAACTTTTCCACTTCTTCCTGTGATTTCAAGCCTCTCAAGAGGAAGTAGCCTCCAGTGATTAGAGAGGCGAAACTCCCGAAACGAATGAGGGCTCGCGAATGTGTGCCTGAAAGAAACTTCACCGAGAAATCATTCGGGTTTCCACAAACCTCTACATTAACCCTTTCGCCTATTCCGTGAAAGGGTTTGGGAATTGCAGTAATGACTGTCTTCTCCTCTTCTTGCTGGGTGGATGTGACGAAGGACTTGTCTCCGAAGAACAGAGCTATTCTTCCAGCCAGCAGACTCAAATCAATGTTCTTGCCTCTGTAATTCTCTTCCATTGCGCTCACCAGAAACCAACGTGGCAAACACGACGTAAAAAGCTTCCCATGGCAGTGGTCAAAGCTTATATAAAGCATTGGCGTTATTCCATGGTTAAAAGCAAACGACGTGAACGTCATGCCTATACTCAACGTTGAAAATCTGACGACTTATTACAAGACCATGAGAGGTTATGTCAGGGCAGTGGAAGGTATCAGTTTCAGCTTGGACAAGGGGGAGGCGTTGGGGCTAGCAGGCGAGTCAGGTTGTGGCAAGACAACTGCAGCTCTGTCGATCTTGAAGCTTTTACCCTCAAACGGCGAGATAGTGAAAGGGCGTGTGCTCTTCAAAGGCAAAGACGTTGTGACAATGTCGGAAGATCAGTTGAGAAACGAGGTTAGGTGGAAGGGTGCGTCTCTGATTTTCCAGGGCGCTATGAACGCCTTCAACCCTGTGTACACGGTTGAATATCAAGTCATTGAGGCTATCCGAACTCACGAGCCTGAAGTGAAGAAGAAAGACGCCAAACAGCGCGTGCGGAAGCTGTTCGAGCTAGTAGGCTTGGACCCTTCACGAACAACCAACTATCCCCACGAATTCAGTGGTGGCATGAGACAACGTGCCATGATTGCCATGGCTCTCGCATGCAACCCTGACATGGTGATCGCTGACGAGCCTGGAACGGCCCTAGACGTGATCGTGCAGGCACAGGTTCTCAAACTTATGCGGAACCTGAAAGAGAAACTCAATCTAGCAGTAATCGTCATCACACATGACCTGTCAATAATATCCGAAACCTGCGAAAAGATGGCGATAATGTACGCCGGAAAGATAGTCGAACTTGGCGACGTCAACACAATGTTTAAGGAACCGTTGCATCCGTACACACAGGGTCTGATTCAAGCATTTCCGAACATCAACGAAGAAAGGCGCAAGATGGAGTCGATTCCGGGGTCGCCACCTAACCTTCTGAAGCCTCCGTCAGGATGCAGATTCCATCCACGTTGCAAGTACGCAATGGAGATCTGCAAGAAGGAAGAGCCAGAGTATAAGGAAGCGTCACCTGGCCATTGCGTAGCATGCTTTCTGGTAAGGTGATACTATGGAGAATGAAACTGTAGTCAAAGTTGAAAACCTGAAGAAGTGGTTCCCAGTCAAAATGGGATTTGTCAGAACATTGCTTTCCCGTCAACAGCTTTTCGTTCGAGCCGTGGACGGAGTCAGCTTTGAGATTAAGAAGGGAGAAATCTTCGGCCTTGCTGGAGAGAGCGGCAGCGGAAAGACTACAACCGGCAGGCTTCTTGTCAAGCTTATTGATCCTACCGGCGGAAAGATAGGCTTCTTGGGCAAGGACATCACGAATATGACGAACGAGGAAGTCAAGCCTCTAAGACGCAAGTTCCAGATTGTGTTTCAAGACCCCTACGAATCGCTGAATCCTAGAATGACCGTTGGCGACATTCTTTCAGAGCCTTTGCGTCTGCTAGGCGTGGCTAAGAGCGAAGAGGACTTGGAGGCCAAGGTCCGCCAGATTCTAGAGGATGTTGAACTAGCTCCCGCTGAAGAGTTTGTTTTCAGATACCCGCACGAGCTCAGCGGAGGCCAAAGGCAGAGAGTTGCAACCGCAAGAGCCTTCGTGGTCAACCCAGATTTCATAGTAGCAGACGAGCCTGTCTCAATGCTGGACGTTTCAATTAGGGCAGAGATACTAAAGCTTATGGTTGCACTTGTTGAGAAGTATCGGACTTCGTTCCTCTACATCACACATGACTTGGCATTGTCAAGGCACATGTGCGACCGTGTAGGCATAATGTATCTTGGCAAGATAATGGAGTTAGGCACCACAGACCAGATTGTCTACGAGCCGTTCCATCCATACACGAAGGCTTTGATCGATGCAGTTCCGGTGCCTGATCCAACAGCGAAAAGAGGCGACGTCGTGATCAAAGGCGAGATTCCGAGTCCCGTAAACCCGCCTTCAGGCTGCCGCTTCCACACCAGATGCCCACAATACATCGGCGACATATGCCGTAAGAAGGAACCACCGCTTGCTGACATGGGCGGGGGCCACTGCGTCGCCTGCCACCTCTACGGGAAGGCTGAAAAACCCTAAGCTTACCGCAAAACACTTTACTTCTTTGTTTTTGCGTTACTGATGCTATTCTTGAGCCTTAGCCCTCTTTCAGCTTTCTTTCTGCTTAGCATTGTTGCACAGCCTCCGACTGCGATGAAAACGCCTCCCACAGGGGCAATCAGCAAGAAGGGTTGCACGAACTTGACTGGTTGCTTGTAGAGCATAAGTGTGTACGGCGGAGTAGGCGTATCAGATATGTTTTGCAGAATCGTCAATTCGTATCTGCCTTCATAGTTGGTGATTCCCATGAACTGCCCGACGAGGGGTGTTTTTGGTGGCCACATGAGAATAGTCGAATTCACCCTTTGCGTAATGTATTCTTCTTCGAAGGTCAAGCCACCGCCATCTGACAACACCTTGTCTGCAAAAATGAAGAGAGTTCTCTCAAGCTGCTGGCCTTCCGCCTCGGGGGCGATGTAAACAATCTCAACCTTCGTTTTTCCACCGTTTGGATCCGTGACAACTACGTAAACAAGAAGAACAGACGTCTGAATGCCTGCTCCCATCTGATAGTCTTCACTTGGTCCTGCGAACATGGCCCAGTTCTTTCCAGGAGAGATTGAGAGCATTAAGCGTTGCTGTGCTGAGTAGTTGGCTGAAATACTCCACGAGTCGGTCACAGGCTCTTGTCTTGCCGGGTACGGATCAGTAATTGGCTCTACTGAACGGATCAGAACAGCCCACGGAGTAACAATAATTCCGGTTATCAGAAGGATTACACCTGTAATCAACAGAATTCTCTTCAACGTTAATCACGCGTCCTTTCTCTATTAATATGAACTCAACACATACGTATTAACTTAACTTTTCCCAAGAACTATGAAGGCTGCGTTCATAGGTCAGGAAAATTCTTGATAGCCATCCACAGACTCGTAAACCCGTCAGAGAAGACCACATAGAAGTTAGTTCCAAAAACCTTAATAGACTTCAACTGCAAAGTAACTACACCGAGGAGAAGGGAGATCTATGAGACTGCGCCTAGCCATTTTCACAGTTGCGGCTATCCTGATTATTCTGCCTGTCCTATCAATGGCAGTCAGCAAGGTGCAGATAGGATACGGCAATACGAATCCAGTGGCTTCTTTCACATACTCGCCTATTGCCCCGATGCCTGGGGAGGCCATCATGTTTGATGCCTCAGCCAGCCGCGACCAAGACGGCAGGATTGTGAAGTACACGTGGAACTTCGGCGACGGAAACGTTACATTCCTAACAGGTTCCGTCGTGACACATGTCTACCCCATTGACGGCAATTACACGGTTGAGTTGACTGTTACAGATGACGGATCTGCTACAGGAGTATCAACTGCAGTAGTCCGCGTCAGCACCGTAGCTTTCTTCAGAGTTGTGTATTCAGGCACCACAATTCCCATGGCCAACGTGAAGGTAACTACATACTACTACGACGGCTCAGCATGGGTGAAAGCCCCTGTAGGCCCATACGGTTTCGAGATAAAATATGACAACAAAACACAGCCAAACCTAGCGGACACCGCAGAAGAAAGATACAGAAATCCTGGATTTACTGCACCTGTCTTACGTAGCAACGCAAGCAACATAGGTTTTGACCTTCACCCTACAACTTGGAAAGTTTTCTTCAAATTTGAATGGGGCTCCTACGTGGCCTACTGGCCAAACGAGCCATCCCGTGTCTACTCGTACAAAGATGGAATAGTGGAGACCCACTACTACGCGTCTGGCCACCAAGCATATTGGGACGCTGCCGCGTCGTCATACGTGATAAAAGTCAACAACATTCCCAAAGACGGTATCAGCCCAACTCAGACTCACCCCATAATCGTGCCAATGTGTCCCCCATCCAGCCAGAAATACTACTTGACTGTGAAAACTGACCCCTTGAGCCTAACGACGATCCCTGGCGAGGGCTGGTACGTCAAAGACACCGATGTTGTCTTAACCGCACCTGTCTACGTTAACGTTTCATCCAACCTTCGTTACAGATTCAGCTACTGGGACGTTGACGGAGCATCAAGAGGCAATGGCGTCAACCCGATCACGGTGCACATGAGTGCAAACCATACTGCGAGAGCACACTATACTTGCCAGTACTCAGTGACCTTCATGCAGTTGGGTCTTTCGGCTGATGCCACCGGAACGGTGTTGACTGTGGACGGCTCCGCAAAAGCCTTTGCAGACCTACCATACGTCAAGTGGGTTGACAGCGGCACCTCGCTTACATATTCATACGGTTCGACCGTCACAAGCAGCACGAGTGGAAAGCGGTACAGGCTCAGTAGCGTTTCCGGTCCCGCTTCGCCTGTGACAGTTATGTCTTCCAAGAACGTTACTGGCAACTATGTTATCCAATATCAGGTTACGTTTGCTCAGACCGGCTTGGATTCTACGGCCACAGGAACGGTTGTCACCGTCAACAGCGTGACAAAAACTTATGCCGATCTTCCATACTCAACGTGGTTTGACAAGGGTTCCTCCATCACATACTCGTACAGCTCGCTAGTCTCAAGCAGTACCACAGGCAAGAGGTTCAGGCTTGTTGCCGTCCACTGTCCAACTTCACCGTTCACTGTAAACGGTCCAGCATCCATCAGTGGTGAGTACTGCACTCAGTATCAGGTCACTTTCGCTCAGACAGGACTTGATTCGACAGCAACTGGCACGGTCGTAACAGTCAACGGAAACGCGAAACTCTACACAGACTTGCCTTTCAGCATGTGGGTTGACAGCGGCTCATCAGTCACATACTCCTACGCCTCAACAGTTTCGAGCAGCATTTCCGGCAAGAGGTTCAGGCTAGGAGGTGTCGTGGGATCTGCCTCGCCGATTACAGTAACTGCGCCAACAATGGTTACAGGCAATTACGTGGCTCAATTCTTGCTCACTTTTGCACAGTCTGGTCTGGATACTACTGCCACAGGAACTGTCGTTACCGTGAACGGCACGGCAAGAGCCTATTCTCAGCTCCCCTACACTGTTTGGGTTGACAGCGGCTCTTCTGTCCCCTACTCCTACACTTCTCCAGTTCCAAGCAGTGCATCGGGCAAAAGATTTAGGCTCAGCAGCGTAAGCGGTCCCTCCTCGCCGATAACTGTCTCAGGAAGTGCCACGGTTACAGGCAGTTACGTGATCCAGTACTACGTCACCTCTGCCCAATCCGGCCTCGATTCGACAGCCACTGGAACCGTGGCGACAGTTGACGGGAACTCGAAAACCTACGGCGACTTGCCATTCACTGTTTGGGTTGACAGCGGCTCGACAGTCACGTACTCTTACAGTTCGCCAGTTTCAAGCTCTACGCCAGGCAAGAGATTCCGACTGACCAGCGTCACAGGACCCACATCCCCAATTATAGTCACCGCAGCCACGACAGTAACCGGCAACTACGTTGCACAGCATTCTGTTACTTTCGCTCAGATAGGACTTGACTCAACAGCAACCGGAACAGTCGTAACCGTGAATGGCGATGCGAAGACTTACAGCGAAGTGCCTGTCACCCTGTGGACTGACAGTGGTAGCTCGGTGACGTACTCGTATAACGACATTGTACTGAGCACTACTGCCGGCAAGAGGTTCAAGCAGGTAAGTATCTCCGGCCTTGCCTCACCGATCACAGTTACTGGCTCATCGACAGTTTCATGCAACTATAAGACGCAATATGAAATCACATTTGACCAGTCCGGCGCTGGCTCAGACTTCACGGGCACCCTGGTGACCGTTGACAGCACAGGATACGGCCTGAGTGGTATGCCTGTTTCATTCTGGTGGGACAACGGTTCCTCGCACAGCTTTGCCTACGCCTCACCATTGGTTGTGGATGGCAGCAAGCAGTACGCTTGGCAATCCACCTCTGGCCTTTCATCCCTGCAAAGCGGAACATTAACTATCACGATCTCGGGAAGCGTGGTAGGCAACTACGCCGTGGCAAACCGCGTCACATTCGACCAAGTTGGCGCTGGCTCAGACTTCACGGGCACCGTGGTTGTCGTGGACGGCGTCTCATACGGTACGAGTTCCCTGCCTGTATCTTTCATGTGGTCAGTCGGCTCGACTCACAGCTTCGCATTCCAGTCGCCACTGCTTGTTAGCGTAAATGCCAAACGGTACGTTTGGACAAGCACGACTGGCCTTTCGGCACAGCAGAGCGGGTCAATAACCATATCTGCCTATGGAAGCATAATAGGCCACTACAAGACGCAGTACTACCTGAACTTGGTCACAAGTCCTTCTGGAATCGGTAGTCCATCAGGCTCGGGCTGGTATGATGATGGAGCATTCGCGTCAATATCCACGAGCCAATACCTGCCAGGCGGCTCGCGATACCGCTTCAACGGTTGGGTCACTGCTGACATGTCAGAGATAACAGACCCGACGTCGCCCTCAACAACAGTGCTGGTCGATCAAGCCAAGACGGTTACAGCAAGCTACGTGCATCAATACTTGATCACGTTCGCCCAAAGCGGTCTCGGCTCGGATGCAAGCGGAACCGTAGTAACAATCAACGGCACCGCGAAGACTTATTCAGACCTGCCTTACAGCATTTGGATCGACACAGGCGGAATAGTCACATACTCGTATGGGGCAACCGTGAGCGTTGGATCTGACAAACAGTACCGGCTAACAGGTGTTACGGGTTCTTCGTCCCCGATAACTGTGACCGCAGATATGAACGTGACTGGCAACTATCAGACGCAATATTATCTGACAGTATCTTCGCCTTACGGCACGGCTGGAGGCCAAGGCTGGTACGACAGCGGCGTGTCAGCCTATGCAACTCTGAACGTGGGTAGTGTTAATCATGGCAATGGGACCCGTCACGTGTTCACAAACTGGAACGGCGACGCCTCAGGCACAAACTACGCTCAGAGCAACGTGATAACCATGGGCGGACCAAAGACGGCGACGGCCAGATGGAAAACGCAGTACAGCGTGACTTTCACCCACTCAGGCCTCGACTCATCTGCCTCAGGCGCGGTTGTTACAGTAAACGGAGCCAACAAAGCCTACGGCGACCTGCCATATACACCATGGTTCGACAGCGGCGCCTCAGTGACGTACTCCTATGGCAACGTTTCAAGCTCAACCACAGGAAAGCAGTTCATCTTGACTGGAGTGTCAGGCCTGCCTTCGCCAATGACCGTG
Organism: uncultured Candidatus Bathyarchaeia archaeon; assembly: GCA_964354055.1. Lineage (GTDB taxonomy): Archaea > Thermoproteota > Bathyarchaeia > Bathyarchaeales > Bathycorpusculaceae > DATKKK01. Next base: position 16,461 of record CAYGYI010000012.1, read on the forward strand.
ACAAGCCCACTCACGATGGTAGGCAACTACCACATCCAATACCAAGTAACCTTCAACCAATCCGGCGTAAATCCAGATTTCACAGGAACAGTTGTGACAGTTGACTATGTCAACTATGGCGTCAACAATTTGCCTGTTTCGTTCTGGTGGGATAGTGGTTCGTCGCACAGCTTTGCCTACGCCTCACCGCTGGTCGTAAACTCCAGCAGACAATATGATTGGGCCTCAACCTCTGGCCTGTCCACGCAACAGAATGGAACCTTGACAGCCTCAGGCGCAGGAAGCATAACGGGCAACTATAATGTTCACATCAAATACCAAGTGACCTTCTACCAGTTTGGAGTGGATCCAGACTTTGCAGGCACCGTGCTGGTCATTGACGGAACCAGCTACAAGATAGCAAACCTGCCTGTTTCGTTCTGGTGGGATAGTGGTTCGTCGCACAGCTTTGCCTACGCCTC